>JAYUPP010000477.1:0-19663 GCA_043760045.1 Betaproteobacteria bacterium | reverse complement strand
TGGACCGCCACACCACCGGTGACGGCATCGTCAGTGCATTGCAAATCTTGCGTGCCATGCAACGCAATGGCCAATCCCTTGCTGCGCTGCTGCAAGGTGTCACGCTGTTCCCGCAGACCATGATCAACGTGCGGCTGCCACCGGGCAGCAACTGGCAGACCAACCGCGCGCTGGCCGAAGCCACGGCGCATGCGGAAAATCAACTGGGCGACAGCGGCCGCGTGCTGATACGCGCCTCGGGCACCGAACCCGTTTTGCGAGTGATGGTCGAAGCCCGTGATGCAGCCCTGGGGAAAACCTGCGCACAAAACATGGCGCAGGCGGCGGCGATGGCGTGATGTCTGCCGGGCTCCATTGGGCTGCGTAAACACCCACCTGAGTTGCCTGAAAGTTCAGTTTGTGACAGTTCGATGACATTACGACCGTTCCCCGCCGGTGTTTGTGTCTGTTCTCGCCGTCGATTTTGGTGCAGCTCCCCATTTCATCGACTGCGTGGTGCACTGTCACGGTGCTGTCACACGGCTTTCCTAGAGTCCGGGCATTGCAACTTTTTCACCGAAGGACTTTGACCATGAGCTTGATTAAAACTGCCGCAGCTTTGACCTTGTTTGGTGCCGCAACTGGCACCACCTGGGCACAAGACGTAACGGGTGCAGGCGCCACATTTCCGGCGCCTGTTTACGCCAAGTGGGCTGACGCCTACAACAAGGCCACCGGCGTGCGCATCAATTACCAGTCAGTCGGTTCGGGTGCCGGCATACGGCAAATCAAAGGCAAAACAGTGGACTTTGGCGCCAGCGACATGCCGCTGACCGACGCTGAATTGGCCACAGGCGGCATGGTGCAGTTTCCGACCGTCATCGGCGGCGTGGTGCCGGTGGTCAACATCAGCGGCATTGCTCCCGGGCAGATACGCTTGACCGGGCAAGTGCTCGGCGACATCTTTCTGGGCAAGATCGTGAAGTGGAACGACCCGGCGCTGACGACGATCAACCCTGGCGTTCCATTGCCCGACGCAGCCATCCAGACGGTGCGCCGCGCTGACGGATCAGGCACCACCTTCATCTTTACCAACTATTTATCCAAGGTGAATGCGGAATGGAAGAGCAAGGTCGGCGAAGGCACTGCCGTCAACTGGCCCACGGGCGCCGGTGGCAAAGGCAATGAAGGTGTGGCCGCTTTTGTGCAGCGCCTGCCGAACTCCATCGGCTATGTGGAATATGCCTACGTCAAACAGAACAAGATGACGTACACGCTGATGCGCAACAAGGAAGGCAACTTCGTGACGCCCAGCGACGACGCGTTCAAAGCCGCCGCCGCCGGCGCTGACTGGAACAAGACCTTCTTCCAGATCACCACCGAACAGCCGGGCAAGAATTCGTGGCCGTTGACCAACCCCACCTACATCCTGATGTACAAATCTCAGGACAAGGCGGCCAGCGCGGGCCAGGCACTGAAGTTCTTCGACTGGGCTTTTGCCAATGGTGACAAGATGGCCGACGACCTCGACTACGTGCCGTTGCCCAATCAGGTGAAAGACCTGGTTCGCAAACAGTGGACCGACAGCATCAAAGACACCGCCGGCAAGGCAGTGGCATTCCGCTGAACGTTTGGTCAGAGCCTGTGCCGCTGGTCTTCAAGCGTCACAGGCGCTTGCGCGTCGAAACCACGATGGGTGGAGGACCCTGTGGCCGCTACACTGCCCGCCCGGCCGTTTGAACAAGAAGCAAAAATGGAGCGTGATTCACCGCGCGGCGACCCGCCAACCCGCCGTCGGGTGCTGCCCTGGGCAGACACGGCATTCTCAGTGTTGGCGCACGGCGCGGCCTGGGTAACGTTGCTGCTGCTGGTGGGCATCATCCTGTCGCTGCTGGTGGGCGCCATGCCTGCCATTCGAGAGTTTGGGCTCGGCTTTTTTGTCTCCACCGAATGGGACCCGGTGCAGCTGAAGTTCGGCGGCCTGGTGATGATCTACGGCACGCTGATGACGTCGTTCATCGCGCTCTTGATTGCGGTGCCGGTCAGTTTCGGCATCGCCATCTTCTTGACTGAACTCTCGCCGCTTTGGCTGAAGCGTCCCTTGGGTGTGGCCATCGAACTGCTGGCTGCCGTGCCGTCCATCGTTTACGGCATGTGGGGTCTGCTGGTGTTCGGCCCCATCCTGGCCACCTACGTGCAACAACCGCTGCAGGCTTCTTTTGGCAACGTGCCGGTGCTGGGTGCGCTGTTTTCTGGGCCGCCAGTGGGCATCGGCATCCTGTCGGCCGGCATCATCCTGGCGATCATGGTCATACCCTTCATCGCATCGGTGATGCGCGACGTGTTCGAAACCACCCCTGCGATGCTGAAGGAATCGGCCTATGGTCTGGGCTCCACCACCTGGGAGGTGGTGTCGCGTGTGGTGCTGCCCTACACGAAGACGGGCGTTGTCGGCGCCATCATGCTGGGCCTGGGGCGCGCCTTGGGCGAAACGATGGCAGTCACCTTTGTGATTGGCAACTTCAACCAACTCGATTCACTGTCGCTGTTCCAGGCCGCCAACAGCATCACTTCGGCGTTAGCCAATGAATTTGCCGAGGCCGGCGAAGGCCTGCACCAGGCCGCGCTCATCTACCTGGGCCTGATACTTTTCCTGATCACTTTCATCGTGTTGGCGCTGTCCAAGCTGTTGTTGTCGCGCCTGAAACGTGGCGAAGGGAATCGCACATGAGCCGCCGGGCCGTTCCCAAGGCGAATACCGCAGTGCGCAGCACGGAGGTTTCCAAATGAGCCGCCGGGCCGTTCCCAAGGCGAATACCGCAGTGCGCAGCACGGAGGTTTCCAAATGAGCCGCCGGGCCGTTCCCAGGGCGAACACCGCGGTGCAGGGCACGGAGGTTTCCAAGTGAGCAGCTTCGCCACGCTGGACAGCCACCGCATGGCATTGCACCGCAAGCGCAAGATCGTCAACGTGGTGGCGCTGACCTTGGCGCTGAGTGCGATGGCCTTCGGATTGTTCTGGCTCATCTGGATATTGATAGAAACCGTGCGCCTGGGCCTGGGGGGGCTCGGTTGGTCGGTGTTCACGGAATCCACACCGCCGCCGCAGGCTGAAATCGGTGGCCTGGCGAACGCCATCGTAGGCTCTTTGATCATGGTGTCACTGGCCACCGCGCTGGGCACGCCCATCGGCGTGATGGCCGGCATTTACCTGGCCGAATACGGCAAGCGGGGCTGGCTGGGCGCCGTCACCGGTTTTATCAACGACATCTTGTTGTCAGCACCTTCCATCGTCATCGGCCTGTTCATTTACGCGACGGTGGTGGCGCAGTTCAAAACCTTCTCTGCGGTCGCCGGTGTTTTGGCACTGGCGCTGATCGTCATTCCGGTGGTGGTGCGCACCACCGAAAACATGCTCAGCCTGATACCGAATGCGCTGCGCGAAGCGGCTTACGCTTTGGGCACACCCAAGTGGAAGGTTATCTCTGCGGTGACGCTGAAAGCGGCACGCGCTGGCGTCATCACCGGTGTGATGCTGGCTTTTGCACGCATCGCTGGTGAAACGGCACCTCTGTTGTTCACCGCGCTGTCGAACCAGTTCTTCACCTTGAGCCTGGGCGAACCGATGGCCAGCCTGCCGGTGACGATCTTCAAATTCGCGATGAGCCCTTACGAAAACTGGCAGAAGCTGGCCTGGGCCGGCGTGTTTCTCATCACCCTTGGCGTGCTTGCGCTCAACATCCTGGCGCGCGTGCTGTTCCGCAACAAATCTTAGGCACCCCCCAATGGACACGCGAGTCGATTTTCCCAAGTCAGAGAAGATCAAGGTTGCGGTGCGTGACTTGAACTTCTACTACGGCAGCTTTCATGCGTTGAAGCACATCAACCTGGACATCCCCGAGCGCAAGGTCACGGCCTTCATCGGGCCGTCGGGTTGCGGCAAGAGCACGCTGCTGCGCACCTTCAACCGCATGTATGAGCTCTACCCCGAGCAGCGCGCCGAGGGCGCCATCACCCTGGACGGCGAGGACATCCTGAAAACCAAGATGGACGTGACCTTGATCCGCGCCAAGATCGGCATGGTGTTCCAGAAGCCGACGCCGTTTCCGATGTCCATTTACGACAACATCGCATTTGGCGTGCGTTTGTTTGAAACCCTGCCGCGCGTGGAAATGGACGAGCGGGTGGAATGGGCGCTGAAGAAGTCGGCGCTCTGGAACGAGGTGAAAGACAAGCTCAACCAAAGCGGCGCCAGCCTGTCGGGTGGCCAGCAACAGCGTTTGTGCATTGCACGCGGCATCGCCATCAAACCCGAGGTGCTGCTGCTCGACGAGCCCTGTTCGGCGCTCGACCCCATTTCCACCGGCAAGATCGAAGAGCTGATTCACGAGCTGAAAAGCGACTACACGGTGATGATCGTCACCCACAACATGCAGCAGGCGGCGCGCTGCAGCGATTACACCGCCTACATGTACCTGGGGGACCTGGTGGAATTTGGGCCGACCAAAGAAGTGTTCATGAAGCCCCAGAAAAAAGACACCGAGGACTACATCACCGGGCGGTTTGGTTGAGCGCCGAAGGAGCAAAGAAATGACCGACAAACACTTGTCCACACAGTTTGATTCAGAGCTCAGCGGCATTTCGGCGCGGGTGCTGGAAATGGGCGGCCTGGTGGAAAGCCAGGTGGCGCAAAGCATCTACGCTCTGACCCAGTTCAGCGGCGAAACGGCTTCACAGGTGCTGCTGCATGAAGAGCGCGTGAACCAGATGGAAATGGAAATCGACAGCGACCTGTCGGCCATCATCGCGCGCCGCCAACCCACCGCGCGCGACTTGCGACTGCTCATCGCCGTCAGCAAAACCATTGCCAACCTTGAACGTGTGGGCGACGAAGCGGCGCGCATTGCACGCACCGTGCAGCGCCTCATCAACACGGGTGTGAATTCACGCCTGCGTTTGCCAGTGGCCGACCTCAGCTTCGGTGCCGATCTGGCCATCGCGCAGCTGCGCAAGGCGCTGGACGCTTTTGCCCGCCTCGACACCGGCAAGGCGCTGGAGGTGTTGAAGGAGGACAACCAGATCGACCAGGAATTTGAAGGCCTGCTGCGCAAGCTGATCACCTACATGATGGAAGACCCACGCACCATTTCGGCCAGCATCGACCTGGTGTTTGTGGCCAAGGCGATTGAGCGCGTGGGCGACCACGCGAAAAACCTCGCCGAGGCCATCATCTACGTGGTCAAGGGCACTGACGTGCGCCACACCTCGTTGGCCGAAGTTGAAAACGTCATCCGATGAAACGCGCCGGGGTCCTTTCATGAGCGCGTCGGGCCGCTCACAAGTGCGAATCCCGCAGCGCATAGCGCGGAGGGTCGTCCGGTGAGCCAGGTACTGGTTGTTGAAGATGAAACGGCGATTGCCGAGCTGATCGCCATCAACCTGCGCCATGCCGGGTTCACGGTGGTGATGGCCGCCGACGCCGAATCAGCACAGGCGGCGGTTGACCGCGTGCTGCCCGACCTCGTGCTGCTGGACTGGATGCTGCCTGGGCAACCGGGTGTGCAACTGGCCAAACGCTGGCGCGCAGCAGCGCGCACACGCGACTTGCCGATCATCATGCTGACCGCGCGTGCTGACGAGAACGACAAGATCGCCGGCCTGGATTCCGGTGCCGACGACTACCTGACGAAACCGTTTTCGCCGAAAGAATTGTTGGCGCGCATCCGCGCGGTGTTGCGCCGCAAAGCGCCCGAGGCGCTTGACAGCCCGGTGGAGATCAACGGCCTGTGCATCGATCCGTCCACGCGCCGTGTCACGCGGCGGGTCGTGGACAGCCCAGGCGGCACCGCCAGTGGGGCCCTGCAGGAAGTCAAACTCGGCCCCACCGAATTTCGACTGCTGCATTTTTTGATGACGCACCCCGAACGTGTGCACAGCCGCGCCCAGCTGCTGGATCGTGTTTGGGGCGACCATGTCTTCATTGAAGAGCGCACGGTGGACGGGCATGTGAAGCGCCTGCGCGAAGCGCTGCAGCCGGTGCAGTGTGCCGGCCTTGTTGAAACGGTGCGCGGGTCGGGCTACCGGTTGACGCAGCAGCTGGGCATGGCTGTGAACTGATGTCTCCCCACTGATGGACGGTTTGCTGTCCCGCATCGTCTGGATGTTGCTGCTGACAGCCGGTGGCGCCACGCTGGGGCGAATAGCGGCGGTGTTGCTGAATGCTTCATCGCGCTTGACGGACGTGGGCGTGGCACTGGGTGTGATGGTGGGCGTGGTGGTGGGTGTTTTCTGGGACGCCTGGCGCGCGCAGCGTTTGATGAACTGGTTGCGCGGGCCGCAGTCCACCACAGCGCCGCGTGACACCGGCTTCTGGGGCGAACTGGCCTACCGCATCGAACGCACGCTGCAAAAGCGCGACCTCACCATACGGCAGGAAAGCGACAGGCTGCAGCAGTTCCTGTCGGCCATTGAAGCGTCGCCCAACGGCGTGCTGCTGCTCGACCCATCAGACCAGATCGAATGGTGCAACAGCGTTGCCGCAGACCACTTTGGCCTCGACCCCACGCGCGACCGGCTGCAGCGTGTCACCAACCTCGTGCGTTCGCCCGCCTTCACGGTCTATCTGCACGCGGGTGATTTTGACGAAGCCGTGACTTTCCCTTCACCCACCGGCCACGCCACGCTGGCAGTGTTGGTGCGGCCTTATGGTGACGGCCAGCGGCTGGTGCTGTCGCAGGACATCACCGAGCGTGAACGTTCTGAAGCGATGCGGCGCGACTTCGTGGCCAACGTGTCGCACGAGATCCGCACGCCGCTCACGGTGCTGACCGGCTTCGTTGAAACACTCGCCGGACTGCCGCTGACCGAGCCCGAACGCCAGCGAGTGCTGGTGTTGATGCAGCAGCAAACCGACCGCATGCAAAGTTTGGTGGGCGACCTGCTGATCCTGGCCCAGCTTGAAGGCAGCCCCCGGCCTGGTGCCGAGCGATGGCTCGCCGTGGCACCGCTGATGCACCGCGCGCTGGCTGACGGCCGTGCGCTTTCGGCGGGCCGCCACACCATCACGGTGGACGGTGGCGATGGTGTGGAAGTGGCTGGCAGCGAGAGCGAGTTACTCAGTGCCGTCGGCAATTTGTTGACCAACGCTGTGCGTTACACACCGCAGGGCCGCAACATCGCGCTGCGCTGGGCGCGTCGCGACGACGGCACCGGCCTGATCGAAGTGCGCGACGACGGCATCGGCATCGCACGCGAGCACCTGCCGCGCCTGACCGAACGTTTTTACCGCGTCGATGGCAGCCGTTCGCGCGACACCGGCGGCACCGGCCTCGGCCTGTCGATCGTCAAACACGTGATGCAGCGGCATGGCGGTGAAGTGACAGTGGACAGCGAACCCGGCAAGGGTTCTGTTTTTGGTCTGGTGCTGCCGGCGCCGCGTGTGCGAGCACTGCAAAAACCGCCGGCCCCGGCAACCGACGCGGCCGCCATTGCGTTGCCCAGCGCGCTGTGAAGTACGCGCCGTCTGGTGCTATTTCGCGTTCCTGCGGTAGATCAGTGTCTGCTCGTCGCGGTCGGTGGGACGGCGGGTTTGCGCCGTCAAGGTCCATCCCGGCGGTGCCGGCGGCGGCGGGCGAACGCGCACCACCTTGAGCAAAAAGCCGCAGCGGCTGCTCGGCTGCAGCCGGGCGTCCACCGTCCAACGACCCAGCGTTTCCAGCGCTGCGACAGAAGAAGGCGCCAACCCCGGCGCTTCGATGCAGGCATCGGCCGGCACATGTGCAGCCACGGCCTTCACCCAGGGCCGGGCGCTGCGTGCGTAGTCCAGCGGCTGCAGCCACAGCGTCATGGCCAGCAGCCAGCACAACGCCACGCCACTGGCCGGCAGCACGAGGCTCTTCCACAGCGCGTCGCGGTGGCGGCCGGTGCGCCAACGCACGATGCCCACCCAGGCGGCGCTGCCAAGCAGCGCAAAAGCCAGCGTGGTGGGTGAAAAGGCAGGCTCCAGCCCCGGCAGCAGCTTGTAGACATTGCGCGCCTGCCAAGCCGGCGTGCCGGTTTGCAGCGCCGCGTAAACCAGCCAGAACCACATCGACACGAGAGTGAAAAAGAACATCGAAAACCAGTCGATGGCCGCCGAGGCGCTGCGCTTCAGGGTCGGCAATGCAAAAGCCGCCAGCACCGCCAGGCCCGGCAGGCTGAGCAATAAAGCGCGGTCCGACCCGGCCATCGCCAGGTTGGCCCCCAGCGCCACCACCACCACCGACAAAGGCACCGACAGGTGCCGGTAACTGAGCTGACGGCGCCAGCGCCACAGGGTCCACAGCGCCATCGGCCACAGCGGCCACATGAACCACAACCACTGCCGGGCAATGGGCCTGAAGTCATCGGGCGTGAGTGCTGCCGTGCGCAGCTTCCACGCTCCGAGGCCCATCGCCACCAGCGCCGCTGCCGCGCAGGCCGCTGCCAGCCAGGGCACCAAAGCGCGGGCGGGGGCCAGACGCGAAGCGCCGCACACCAGCAGGGCTCCGGCGCCCATTGCCATGGCCATGCTGGGGGCACCACTGCCGGCCAGCAAGGGCAGGGCGGTCAGCACCGCCCAGCGCGACTGCCAAACGCGGTAAGGCGCACTGGCCAGGCCGTACAGCCACAGGCCCGTGGCGGCCAGCTGCAACAGTTCCGGCGTGGTTTCGTGCCCCGGCAGCAGCAGGCCCAGCGCCGCCATCAGCGCCAGCACCGCGCCGTCGGCGATGGCCCGCGCATAGTCCACCGGATCGGCTTCGCCGCCAAAGGCAAACGGCAGTGGCTGTGCAGCCTCGGTGCGTGCCAGATGAAAGGTCGTGTACCAGACGAGGGCCAGCGTCAGCGTCAACAGCAGCGCAAATGGCAACCGGGCGGCCAGCACAGGGTCGAGCCAACCGCCACTGGCTTTGATGGCGAGTGCACCCAGCGCATGCGACAACACTGCCGTGTCACCGGGCACGCCGCCCAGGCTGGGCGCCCACCAGCTGCTGCGCCCTTCGGCCAAAGCCGCCATCTGACCAAAGGCCGTGAACTCCGCGCCGCGCCAGGGCTCACGGCCCACCAACCCCGGCAGCACGTAGGCCGCACACAGCAGCAGCAGTGCCCAGCGCGGCAGGCGCCGGGCGCTGCGCTGGGTAACGAGTGCGGGCTTCGGTGTGTTCACGGGTGCTTCATGATGCATGTCGCATGGACCTGACCTGGACGGTCAAGTCACTTGGCCTTGACCGCTGCAGAGCGCCCAAAAAAAAGGCAGCCCTAGCTGCCTTTTTTTGTATTTGCCACCGAGTGAATTACTTCTTCAGGTGCGCAAACTTGTTGCGGAATTTTTCGACGCGGCCACCCAGATTGTCGATGCTCTTCTGCGTGCCGGTGTAGAACGGGTGCGTCTCGCTGGTTGATTCCAGCTTGATCAGCGGCAGGTCGCGGCCGTCTTCCAGCTTGATCAAGTCTTTGGTCGACGCGCAAGAACGCGTCACGAAAGTCCAGCCGTTGGAGAGGTCTTGAAAACAGACGTCTCTGTAGTTGGGGTGGATGCCGTCTTTCATGGGGTGCCTTTGGTCGTTGATGGCAGCCACGCATCGCATTAAATGAGCGTGCGCACTTTCCGGGTTAGAAACTTTTACCGCGAAATTTTGTTAACCGCGAATTCTATATCGCGCAGCCTCGTGGGCTGGTTCTGCGGGCTGCCGTCAACCGCCGCGCCGCATCATGTCAAAGAAGTCGTGGTTGTTTTTGCTGGCTTTCATTTTTTCCAGTATGAACTCCATCGCCTCGATCTCGTCCATCGGGTACAGCAACTTGCGCAAGATCCAGCTCTTTTGCAGGATCTCGGGTTTCAGCAGCAACTCTTCACGCCGGGTGCCGCTCTTGTTGATCAAGATCGAAGGGTAGACACGCTTTTCGGCCATGCGGCGGTCGAGGTGAATCTCGCAGTTGCCGGTGCCCTTGAACTCTTCGTAGATCACCTCGTCCATCTTCGAGCCGGTGTCCACCAGCGCGGTGCCGATGATGGTCAGCGTGCCCGCCTCTTCGGTGTTGCGCGCGGCGCCAAAAAACCGCTTCGGGCGCTGCAGCGCATTGGCGTCGACACCCCCGCTGAGCAGCTTGCCCGATGACGGCAGCACGTTGTTGTAGGCGCGCGCCAGCCGCGTGATGCTGTCCAGCAAAATGACCACGTCCTTCTTGAGCTCGACCAAACGTTTGGCGCGTTCAATCACCATTTCAGCCACCTGCACATGGCGCGCAGCGGGCTCGTCGAAGGTGGAACTGATGACCTCGCCGCGCACGGTGCGCAGCATCTCGGTCACTTCTTCAGGGCGCACATCGACCAGCAGCACGATGAGGTGGATCTCGGGGTGGTTGGCCACCAGCGCGTGTGCGATGTGCTGCATCATCACCGTCTTGCCGGTTTTCGGCTGTGCCACGAGCAGCGCACGCTGGCCTTTGCCGATGGGCGCGATGAGGTCGATGATGCGGCTGGTGATGTTCTCTTCAGCCTTCACATCACGTTCAAGCCTGAACTGCTGCGTCGGAAACAGCGCCGTCAGGTTCTCGAACATGATCTTGTGTTTGCTCTCCTCGGGCGTGAGGCCGTTCACGCGGTCCACCTTCACCAGCGCGAAGTAACGTTCACCGTCCTTGGGCACCCGCACTTCGCCTTCCACCATGTCGCCGGTGTGCAGATTGAAGCGCCGAATCTGGCTGGGCGACAGGTAGATGTCGTCGGTGGACGCCATGTAGCTGGCTTCGATGCTGCGCAGGAAGCCGAAGCCGTCGGGCAGCACTTCCAGCACGCCGTCGCCAAACACCTGCTCGCCGCCCCGGGCGCGCTTTTTCATGATCGCAAACATCAGTTCCTGCTTGCGCAGGCGCTGCACGTTTTCGATCTCCAGCGTTTCGCCCATCTGGAGCAGTTCGGCTATCGGCTGGGCTTTGAGTTCGGACAGATGCATCAGGCACCTCGGTCAATTTCAGGCTTTTTCAGGCGCCTCCGGCCTTGTGTAGGCGATGACCTCGCGAGCAGGTCGCGATGACTCAGGCAATGTCTGAGGCATCAACGTGCCGCAGGTTGCCGCACGGAATGCGCATCGATACACAGGTGGAATGGCGCCGAGGCCACGTGTCGAACCACAAGTCACCGGCTGCAGTTGGGCGCGGCCGGGCAGGGCAGATCGTGGGGGCTGGTCAGGCAGTGGCTGCAAACTGCAGCCACTGCTGACGCAAATTATAGATGACCGTCAAGAAATGCGGTGAGCTGCGACTTGTTCAGCGCGCCAACTTTGGTCGCCGCCAGTGCACCGCCCTTGAAAAGCATCAGTGTCGGGATGCCACGAATGCCGTATTTGCTGGGCACCTCGCGGTTTTCATCGACGTTCATCTTGGCCACCTGCAAGCGGCCGTCGTAAGACTGGGCCACTTCGTCCAGGATCGGCGCAATCATCTTGCATGGGCCGCACCACTCGGCCCAATAGTCCACCAGCACGGGCTGGTCGGACTGCAGCACCTCGCTGTCAAAAGACTGGTCGGTAACGTGTTTGATCAGGTCGCTGCTCATGGCTTAGGCTCCGTGTGCCGCCGGCTGGTCGCCGAACCACCTGCCGCACCACCATGCGATGGCACGGACCCTGGTGCTGGTGACGGGCACAATGTTTGAGGGCCTTGATTTTGACATACAGGCTACCGCCGCGTTGATGCGGCGCCACCACCGGGTTTGAATGTCTTCCAAACACACCGTCCACATTGATGCGCAGTGCGCCCTGCCTGCGGTCTGGGCCACCGTGGCAGGTGAAATCAAGCGCTGGCTGCAGCAGCAAGGGCTGGCCGAGCGGGACGCCGTGGTGCTGCTGCCATTTGCGGCGCTGCTGCCGCCGCTGCGCGAAGCGTTCGGGCAAGCCGGCGGTTGGCAGCTGCGGGTGGAAACCACGCTCACGCTGGGCGCCAGCCTGGCACCGCCAGCGGACCCGCCGGCTGGAGCTTGTGGTGGTGATGCGGTGCTCGACCGCTTGAACGCCGGCATCCTGTTACGCAGCCAGACCGCAGCAGCGCGGCTGGCGCAAGACGATGCCCAGGCTTTTGATCACTTGGTGACGGCGGTGGTTGAAGCAGCGCAGGGGCTGATGGCGGCAGCGGCGGCCATCGCGCCGCCGCAACGTGAGGCGTTCTGGCAGCAGGCCCGCAGCGCCGTGGCGCAGTCGACGGCCGGGTCGTTCAGCGGCGCCTGGGAATCCCGCTTGCTGGGCGTGGCGCTGGAATGGGCGGCTGCGTCCAGCAGCGGCCAGGCACTGGCGAGCGACCGCCTGCACGGCTTGTTGCCATCGGCCTGGGTGGTGGTGCGGCTGGGCGGCCCTGACGCGGTGGCCGACGCGGTGGCGCAGGCCAGCGCAGCGCCCGCGCTCTGCATCAACCTCGACCCGGCACTCAGCTGGGAGGCGCAGGAAGCCCTGTTATCCACCACCGCCCCGTCTGCAGCCCCGGCTGCAGCGCCGCCCGTGGCCTGTTGGCTCTGTGATGACTTTGAAGCTGAAGCCCAGGCGGTGGCGGCTTTGGTCATCGATGCCGTGAATGCCGGCCGCGTGCCCGTGGCGCTGGTGGCCGTGGACCGTGCGATGGTGCGCCGCGTGCGTGCCTTACTGGACCGCCAGCAAGTGCCGGTGCTGGACGAAACCGGCTGGCTGCTGGCCACTACTCCGGCCGGTGCACGTGTGCTGGCGCTGCTGCACGCCGCGCAGGCTTTGCACCGTGCCGGCGTGGGCGCGGAGGTGCAGGTGCAGGACTGCCCGGCAGTCTGCCGTGACGCCGTGCTCGACTGGTTGAAATGCAGCGGCGCCCCCGTCCCCCCGGCCACGCCCGACGCGGCGCGGGCCATTGACGCACTGGAAGCCCTTTGGCGCGGCCGCCGCCGCAGCCATGACCGGGCAGCTGCACAGCGCTGTTGGCAAGGCGTGCTGAGCCATCTGGCGCCGGCGCTGGACCTTGCCACACGCCCTGCGCGGCCGCTGCAAGATTGGCTGGCGTTGACTCGCCAGCTGCTGCAGCGCGACACCAGTCTGCAGCAGCTTGAGGCCGACGCCGCAGGCCGCCAGGTGCTGGCGGCCATGCGTCTGCAAGCCGATCCGGCGCCGGCCTGGGACGGGGCTGCCCGCCAAACGGTGCTGACGCTGGCGGCTTATGTGTCGTGGGCGGCAGCCACACTCGAGCTGTCGCCCTACCTGCCGCTGCCCGATGAACAGGCGGTCGTGGTGCTGACCCCCTTGGCGCGTGCTTTCGGGCGCTCTTTCGGCCAGGTTGTGGTGCCGGGTGCCGACCACCAGCAACTGGGCAGCCCCAGCATGCCTGCGGCGCTGATCAGCCCAGCGCTGGCACGCGCGCTCGGCCTGCCTGATGCACGGGCCAAACATTTGCTGCAGCGGCTGGCGCTGGTGCACCTGCTGCGCGGGGCAGCGGTGGCCTTCACACGCCGCTTGCGCGACGCCGGCCAGCCCCTTGCAGAAGCCCCCGACGTGGCCTGGTTGTTGCAGCAGCACCCGGGCATGGTGGCCGCTGCAAGCCCGTGGCAGGCCTGGTGTGCCAACCACCGCCTGGTGCAGCCGCACGCCGTGGCGCGGCCCTTGCCCATGGCACCCCATGACCTGCCGCAGCGCTTGAGCGCCAGCCAGCTTGACACCTACCGGCAGTGCCCCTACCGGTTTTTTGCGCGTGCGGTGTTGCGGCTGGACGAACCCGAAGAGCTGGACACCACGCTGGCCAAGCGCGACTACGGCAACTGGCTGCATGAAGTTTTGCACCGCTTTCACAGTGAACGCGACTACCGTGTGCCGGCCCCGCCGCAGCTGCAGGCTGCTGCGCTGTGGGCCACCGGCAAACTGGCGCTGGACGAAGGTGAACTGCTGCCGTGGCGGGCCAGCTTTGAACACTTTTGCCCCGCTTATCTGACCTGGCTGACTGAGCGTGAAGGGCAGGGCTGGTACTGGGCCGACGGCGAAACCGACCACGAACGTGCCGGTGACGAGCTGGCAGGCACACGCCTGTGGGGCCGGCTGGACCGGCTGGACCATGGGCCTGACGGCGAGCGCCAGGTCATCGACTACAAAACCGGCGATGCGGCTGCGCTGGTGCGCAAAGTCAAACAGCCGCTGGAAGACACCCAACTGGCGTTTTACGCCGCACTGCTGAGCGCGCCGGGCGAATACGGCGGCGCGCACGTCGGTGCTGGCGGCGACACCGGTCTGCAGGCTTGTTATCTGGCGCTGGACGACCCGAAGGCGCCGCGTGTCATCGAACATCCGCAGGTGGCCTTGAGCGCCGCAGTGATGGTGCACGCCGTGGCGGCCGAGTGGCAGCGCCTGCGCCAGGGCGAGCCGCTGCAGGCGCTGGGTGAAGGCGCGGTGTGCGATACGTGCGAAGCGCGCGGCCTGTGCCGGCGCGACCACTGGGGCCGCGCCGCAGCATGACGGCGGCCGCCTACCGCATCAACGGCCAGGTGGTGGCCGCCGAGGCCTTTTACGCCAGCGCCTGCGACCCGGCGCGCAGCGTGGTGGTAGAGGCCTGCGCCGGTGCCGGCAAAACCTGGATGCTGGTCTCGCGCATCCTGCGCGCGCTGCTGTCCGGCACCGAGCCGCAACACATCCTGGCGGTGACGTTCACACGCAAGGCAGCCGGCGAAATGCGGGCGCGGCTGGAAGGCTGGCTGCATGAATTCAGCCAGCCGCACAGCAGCCACGCGGCACGCGTGCAGGCGCTGGTGGACCGGGGCCTCGGCGGCGCTGAAGCCGAAGCGCTGGCCCCCGCCCTGGGTGCCCTGAAAGGCCGCTTGTTGCAGGGCGGGCGCAGCGTGGAGGTGCGCACCTTCCACAGCTGGTTTGTGCAGCTGCTGGCCCACGCTCCGCTGCAGGTGCTGCTGGGCCTGCAGCTGCCATCCAGTTATGAACTGATCGAAGACACCTCGGTGCTGGGCCCGGCTTTGTACCGGCGCTTTCACCGGCTGGTGCAGGCCAGCACGGGGCTGCGCGCCGACTATGTCGAACTGGTGGGCCGCCACCGCCGGCACGCCGTGTTGCAGTGGCTGAACGCCGCCTGGGCGCGCGCACCCGAACTGGCGCGCGCCGACGCCGCCGGCACTGCGGCCAACGCCGTGCCGCCGGCCAGCGCGCGCTGGGCCGACTGCGAAGGCCTGGCGCACCCCACTGAATTGCTGCAGCAGCCGGCGCTGCGCGAGCTGCTGCAGACCCTGGCGCAGGAACTCGGCCGCAACGAAAAAACCACGGCGCGCAAGGCCGCCGCCGCGCTGGTAAACGCCGCTGCCACGCCCATTTCGCAAGCATTTTTTCAAGCCGCCTGGGACGCCTTGTTCACGCTGCAGGGCACCGTGCGCCAGCACCTCGGCACGTCGCCGCTGTTGCCACAAACCACCGACGCGCTGCAGGCCGTGCAGCAGATGGTGCTGCAGCACCAGGCGCACATCGACCACGCGGCGATGCTGCGTTTGGCGCGTGTGCTGCTGGCCGAATACGCAGCCTTGAAACGCGAACGCGGCCTGGTCGATATGGCCGACCTCGAGCGTGCGGCCGAAGCCCTGCTGGGCGACAGCGAAATTTCGGGCTGGGTGCAGGAAAGGCTGGACCAGCAGGTGCGCCAGGTGCTGATCGACGAATTCCAGGACACCAGCCCGCTGCAGTGGCAGGCACTGCAGGCCTGGTTGTCGGCTTATGCCGGCGCCGGCGGCGGCGCCAGCGGCCAGCGGCCGCCGGGCCTCTTCATCGTCGGCGACCCCAAACAAAGCATCTACCGCTTTCGCGGCGCCGAGCCGCGTGTGTTCGCGGCTGCACAGGAATTTGTGGTGCAGGGGCTGGGCGGTGTGCTGCTGGGCTGCGACCACACGCGGCGCAACGCACCCGAGGTCATCCAGGCCGTGAATGCCGTGTTTGATGCGGCCTTGGTACAAGATGGCTGGGCACCGTTCCGCGCCCACACCACCGGAGCGGCGCCGGGCGGCGACGTGCTTCGGTTGCGCGGCGCATTGCGCAGCGACATGCCCGCGAAAAATAGCGGTGCAACTGCCGTTGAAACCTGGCGTGATTCCTTGACCCAGCCGCGCCAGGAACCCGACTTCCGCCTGCGCAGCCTGGAAGCCGCGCAGGCGGCAGCGGCGGTGGCCGACCTGGTGTTCAACCAGGGCTACGCCTTTGGTGAGGTGATGCTGCTGGCGCGCAAACGCGAGATGCTGGCGCTGGCGGCGCAAGCGCTGGCCGATGTCGGCGTGCCGCATGTGGTGGCCGAACCGTTGGCACTGCACCGCAGCCCCGAGGCGCTGGATCTCGTGGCGGTGCTCGACGTGCTGGCCTCACCCGGGCACGACCTGGCGCTGGCGCGGGCGCTGCGCAGCCCCTTGTTTGGCGCCGCTGATGAAGACCTGCTGTGGCTCGTGCGCCGCCTGCAGGTTCTGCCTTCGCCTGCAGCAAAAAAAGAGCTTGATGAAGCCGCAGGTTCCGAACTCCAGGCCCCAGCACGCGGCGAACAACGGCCGTGGCTGGCCGCCTTGCTGGCGCCGATGGCAGACCCTCTGCCGCCGGCACTGGAGCGCGCACGCGGCCTGTTTGACCGCTGGCTGCCGCTGGCGCACACGCTGACGCCCCACGACCTGCTCGACCGCGTGGTGGCCGACGCCGACGCGGTGGCACGCATCGCAGCAGCCGTGCCCGAATCGCGGCGCCTGGGCGCACTGCACAGCGTGCATGCGCTGCTGGCAGCGGCGCTGGAACATGGCGGCGCACGTTTTGCCACCGTCTACGGCTTTGTGCGCGACTTCCGCGCCGGCCGGCTGCGCGCGCACGCCGCTGCGCCCGCCCTCGCGGTGCAACTGCTCACCGTGCACGGCGCCAAAGGCCTGGAAGCGCGCGCCGTGGTGGTGCTGGACAGCGACCCCGTGCCGCGTGCCAACCCGCGGCCACAACTGCTGGTGGACTGGCCGGCGCAAGACAGTGCGCCGCAGCGCGTGGCTTTTGTGCGCAGCCCGGCCACCGTGCCGCCTTCGTTGCAGACCACCTGGGCCCTGGAGATGGCCGCGCAGGCGCGCGAGGAACTGAACAGCCTTTACGTGGCGATGACGCGCGCCCGCGAACGCCTGGTGTTCAGCCGCACTGAACCCCATGTGCGCAGCACCTCGGCGTCCAGCTGGTGGCAGCGTATACAGGGGCTGGCCACGCCGTGGGCACCTGCCGCACAGCTCCGCGCGCTGCAGCCAGCGGCCATCAGCGTGCCGGTTTTGCCGCCGTTGCAGGCGCCCGTTCACAGCCCGGCCGCGCCGGTTTTGCGGCCCCGGCTGCAACAGGGGGCAGGCAACCCGGCGGCGGCGCGTCTGGGCCAGGCGGTGCACCGGGTGCTGGAATGGGCCGGGCGCCCGGGCGCACCGCTGCCACGCGCCGCATGGCCGCAGGCCTGTGCTGCCGCGGCGGCCGAATTTGGCTTGCCTGCGGGGGCCGCCACGCAGGTGCTGGCGCCCGTGCAAGCGGTGCTGGGCAGCCCCGCCTGCGCGCGTTTTTTCGCCGCGCCGCAGCTGCGTTGGGCCGGCGCCGAGGTGCCCGTGGCGGCACAAGGCCAGACCTTGCGCATCGACCGCCTGGTGGCGCTGGGCGACGACCCTAGCCGGCTGCAGTGGTGGGTGCTGGACTACAAACTGCAGCACCAGCCGGCTGAACTGGAGGCCAACCGCGAGCAATTGAGAAGCTACCGCACCGCCGTGCAGGCGCTGCAGCCGGGCGATGAGGTCAAAGCGGCATTCATCACCGGGGCCGGTGAACTGATCGAGCTGGACTGAACGCAGCGGGCCCCGCAGACCGGCTTGCTGCCAAGGCCGGAGGGCTTGGCGCGGTGCTGCGGCTGCGGCACCGCGGTGCAGCGCGCGCAGGCTGCAAATCTGCGCCGCTTTGCGCCCTTTGTTCAGCCACCGTGGAAGTTGGGCGACGAGTTCCAATGACATGAACCATGCCCAGCCCTTCGAGCCCCGTCGCAGAAACCGCGTCCCCTGGCGCGGTGCGCTGGTTTGGGCGCCTGCAACTGGTGCGTTTGCTCGGCCGCAGTGAACGCAGCATGGCCTGGAGCGTGTTGTCAGCCGGCCGCGAGCAGCCACAGTTGCTGGTGTTGCCGCGCAAGCAGCCCGCCGACAAGCAAGCGCTTCAACAGTGGCAGCAGTCGGCGCGCCTGGTGGAACGACTGCAGCACCCGCATCTGGCGCCGCTGCTCGAAGTGGGGCTGCACGAGGGCTGGCCTTTCATGCTGCATGACATGGGCCAGTGCAGCACCTTGGCCGACACGATGGGCAACCGCGGCATGCCGGGTGCTGAAGCCGTGGCTTTGCTGCTGCAGGCGCTGCAAGGCCTGGCCTATGCGCACGACGCCGGCGCGGCCCATCACGACGTGCAGGCCTACCTGATGCTGGTGGACAGCAACGGCCAACTCAGCCTGGCCGGCACCGGCGTTGCGCTGGCGATGACCTGGGCCGGGTCGCCGCAGCCGCAGGCCGACACCGTGCCCGCGCCGCTGGATACAGACTCGGGCCTGCGCAGCCGGCAACGCCTGGCCTCTGAACGTGACCTCCTGGCCTGCGGACTGGTGCTGCACACGCTGCTGGCGGGCCGGCCGCCGCTGGAAAACGCCGACACCGGTGCCGTCATTCAGCGCTTGCCGCCGCTGGGCCCGGAGGTGGTGCGGCTGCCGTGGAACCTGGCCCAGCCGCTGAGTGAACCGCTGCGGGCCATCGTCAACCGCGCCACCGACCGCCAGGAGCAGCAGCGTTACCGCAACGCCCGCACCCTGCTGCGTGCCCTGGAAGGCTGGCAAACCAGCGACAGCCAGGACGGCGGGCCGATGGCACTGTTGGCCGAACGTCTGCGCACCGGTGGTGTTTTGCCGGCCCTGCCCGGCGCCGCTGCCCGCGCCGCCAGGCTGGCCAAGATGGACCGTCAGCGCACAGCTGAGCTTGCCGAAGTGGTGCTGGAAGACCTGGCGCTGAGTTTCGAGATGTTGCGTTTGGTGAATG
Organism: Betaproteobacteria bacterium; assembly: GCA_043760045.1. GTDB lineage: Bacteria > Pseudomonadota > Gammaproteobacteria > Burkholderiales > Burkholderiaceae_C > Rubrivivax. The sequence continues at coordinate 631 of JAYUPP010000477.1, read as the reverse complement.
CAGCGCAAAACACCGGCGCACAGGCCGCCAGCAGCAGCCCGGTGCTGACGGTGCGGCGGGCCATCGCGATGGTCGGCATGGACGGTGTGCGACGCGCCGCCACCGCCATCAGAAAATGGCCCGGCGCGCTGGACGAAACCGGTGCCAGCGCGCTGCAGCAGCAAATGTTGCGCAGCCGCCGCGCGGCCCGCCTGGCGCTGGCGCTGCGGCCTGCGGGTTACGACAGCGAGGTGGTTTTTCTGGTCACGGTGTTGCAGGACCTGGGCCGCCTGATCGTGCGTTATCACTTTCCTGAAGAGGCCGTGCAGATCGAGCGTTTGATGCAGCCCGCCACTGGCGCCCGGGTGGCCGCAGCTGCCAATGCCAGGATGAGCGAAGAGGCTGCCTCGTTTGCGGTGCTGGGTGCCGACATCGAGGCCATCGGTGCGGCGGTGGTGCGCTACTGGGGCCTGGACGACAGCGTGCTGGCGATGACGCGGCGCCTGCCGCTGGCCACGCCCGTGCACAAGGCCACCCGCGATGAAGAGCTGTTGCGTGCGCTGGCCAGTTGTGCACACGAGGCGGTGGATGCGCTGTCGTTGCCGGCTTTGCAGATCAACATCGGCCTCTACCGTGTGATTCAACGCTACGG
>JAYUPP010000476.1:0-2626 GCA_043760045.1 Betaproteobacteria bacterium | reverse complement strand
GCCAGCTTGACAACTAGCGATGGACGCACGCTCAAACCCGTGAGCTGGACCGGCGCACCGGCAGGCGGCCACCACCGTGAAGGGGTGCTGGCATTCGAAGTACCAGCACCGAGCCCGGGCTCGATTGAGCTGCGGATCGCACGCCAGGGTGAATCCGCGGCGCGAACCTTTCGCTGGCAACTTTAACTCCTCAAGAACAAGCAAGTGCTATGGCCGAAGCCGCTACTTGACCGCACCGAAATCCACCACATCCGATTCCACAACCTCAGGAAAATCACCATGCAAACCCACACTTTTGATATCAACGGCATGACTTGCGGCGGCTGCACCGGCAGCGTGCAGCGCGCACTCAGCCAGATTGACGGCGTAAGCCATGCGGAGGTCACGCTTCAACCCGGCGTCGCCACGGTGGTGACAGATCCTGCCCGCGTGACAGCAGCCCAAATCGAATCGGCAATCACCGGCCTCGGCTACACGGCAAAAACTCGCCCCGCAGCGGACGCGGCATCCACGCCATGAGCCACTAAAGCAGTACGGACAAACACCATGAGAACAAGCACGGTTGAAGTCGGAGAACTGGTCTCTACCCTGAGCGCCGCTGGCGTGTCCCGGCAACTCGGCACGTTGCCGGGCGTTCACCATGCCGACGTGAACTACGTGGCCGGCAGCGCGACCGTGCACTATGACGAAGCAAAAATCACGCTGGATGCCATCCGCCAGCGGGTGGTCGATTGTGGCTACCACTGCCGGGGCGAGCTAGTGCCGGCGCATGTATGCGATCCAGCCGATCACAGGCCGGGCGGAGAGCCTCACACGGGCCGCACAGATCACTCAGGCCACGCGATGCCCGCTGGTACAGCCGAAAAAAATACGGGCGCTGCCACGGTTGCAGGCAATAAGGCTGGGACCGCGAAAGATCCCCACGCCGGTCATGCCGCCCATGGGGGCTCGGGCGCAGATCAGGCCGCCAACAAGGCCGACATGATGCACGACATGGGCCATGCGCCGGGCATGTCGATGCAGGACATGGCCAACGACATGCGCAACCGCTTTCTGGTGGCTCTGGTGTTTGCCGTGCCGGTTTTTTTGTATTCGCCGATGGGCGAGATGTTCGGTGACTTTGCGCTGCCCTTCGGTATGGACCGCAAGCTCTTTCTTTTCGTCACGGCTACTGCCGCCATCGCTTACCCGGTGTGGCCATTTGTCGTGGCGGCCTGGCGCGCAGCGCGCAACGGCGTTGCCAACATGGCGACGCTGATCGTGCTGTCGGTGGGCACCGGTTATATCTTCAGCGTGGGCGCCACCTTCCTTTATGAGAGCGAGGTTTTCTTCGAAGCCTCGGCGGTTCTGCTTGTGTTCATCCTGCTGGGGCACTGGCTTGAAATGCGCGCCCGCGCCGGCGCTTCGGACGCAATTCGCGCCCTGATGAATCTCGCGCCAGCCATGGCTACCGTCGTGCGCGGCGGGGTGGAGACCCAGGTTCCCACAGCGGAAGTCCTGGCGGGGGAAATCGTCGTGATCAAACCGGGCGACAAGATACCGGTGGATGGTGAAATCACGGAAGGCAGCTCGCAGGTCGATGAATCCATGCTGACCGGCGAGTCGATGCCGGTCAAGAAGGTTGTCGGCAATCTGGTCATCGGCGCCACCATCAACAAGAGCGGCAGCTTTCGCTACAAGGCGACCAAGGTAGGGGCCGATACGGCGCTGGCGCAAATCGTCACGCTCGTGCAAGAAGCGCAGAACTCCAAGGCACCAGGGCAACTGTTGGCCGACCAGGCATCCCAGTGGCTGGTGCTGGCGGCCATTGTCGGCGGCCTGTTGACGTTCGTCGTCTGGTTCTGGGTGCTGGGCCAGCCACTGCTGTTTGCGCTGACGCTGACGATCACCGTTTTCGTGATCGCCTGCCCGGATGCGCTGGGACTTGCAACACCGATGGCCATCATGGTCGGCACCGGCCTGGGAGCGATGAATGGCATCTTGTTCAAGAACGCATCGGCCCTTGAGAACGCCACCAAGCTGACGGTTGTCGTCTTCGACAAGACCGGCACGCTCACCGTCGGGCAACCCGATGTGGTTGAGATGGTTGTGGCGCCCGGGGTCACCGAAGCACAACTGCTCGCCGTAGCAGCGGGCGTCGAAAAGTTCTCCGAGCACCCGCTGGCGCTGGCGGTGCTCAAGCGGGCTGGCACCGCCCCCATCGAGGTCGCCACGGATTTCACCAACATCGACGGCCAGGGCGCGCGCGCCATGGTCGGTGCCGACGCCGTGTTGCTGGGCAACCGCAAGCTGATGCACTCAGAAGGCGTGAATCCGGCATCGATGGCGACCCTGGCTGCAGACGCCACACGTCTTGAGGGCGCTGGCCGCACGGTGGTGCATGTTGCCCGCGCCGGACAGCTCATCGGTCTGATCGCGATTGCCGACGCAGTGCGGCCGACATCGAAGGCCACCATTGCCAAGCTGCAGGAACGCGGCGTCAAGGTGGCCATGATGACGGGCGACAACCAGGCCACCGCTGAGCGTATCGGCAAGGAGCTGGGCATCGACATCGTGCTGGCCGAAGTGCTGCCCGGCCAGAAGGCCGCGAAGATCAAGGAACTGCAGGACCAGGGCAACAAGGTCG
>JAYUPP010000475.1:0-6595 GCA_043760045.1 Betaproteobacteria bacterium | reverse complement strand
AAGAGTCGATGAAAGAAAACACCGCCGCCGTGCACGTGCAGGTGCCGGTGGAAGTGACGAGCTTTTTGCTGAACGAAAAGCGTACCGAGATCACGAAGATCGAACTGAAGCAGCGTGTCACCGTGCTGCTGGTGCCCAACAAGCACCTGGAAACACCTAACTACAAACTGGAACGGCTGCGCCACGACGACCCGCGCCTGGAAGGCCTGCATGCCAGCTACAGCATGGTGGAAGAGCCGTCGGACGAAGTGGGCATCACGCGCCGTGAAAAGGCCAAGCCCAAACAAGAGCCGGTGATCAAGGGCGTGCTGCGCGACAGCCCTGCGCCGGTGGCGGTGGTGGCGCCGCAAGCGCCTGCGGCTGCGGCTGAAGCAACGGCTGCAGCCACGGCCACAACACCACCCACTGGCACGCCGGCCCCCGCACCGGCGGCCCTCCGTGCACCCGCTGCTGCGGTGGCCGGCGGCGGCTTCTTCGCTTTTGTGAAGCGCCTGTTCGGCGTCGAGCCAACGGCGCCAGCCCGCGCCGGCAGCCCGGCCAACGCGGCCCAGGCCGCTGCCACGGCCACTGCTGCAGCCGTGGCCTCGCCTGCCACCGCCAAGTCCGCCAGCCGTGACGGTGGGCGTGAAGGCGGCCGCGATGCAGGACGTGAAGGTAAGCGCGGCGAACGCTCAGACCGTGGTGGCCGTGGCGGCCAGCGCCGAGACGGCCGCAATCGCGGCCCGCGCAATGAGCTGGGCGCCGAAGGCGCACCAGCCCCGGAACGCACCGAGCGCGGCGAACGGGAAGACCGCCCGGCGCGCACTGAAACACGCACCGACAACAAGCCCGAAGCCCGGGTTGAAGGCAGCCGCGAGGCCCGAACCGACGGCCGGCGCGGCCCACGCCCGGAACGGGGCCCACGCGTCGAAGAAGGCGCAGCCGCACCGGCTTTGGGCTTTGCCGACAGCCAACCCCACGCCGATGCCGCCGACAGCCAGAACGCGGCTGGCGCCGGCGAAGGTGGTGGTGATGGCCGCCGGCGCCGCCGCCGTGGTGGCCGCGACCGCAGCGAAGGCCGCAGCGACAGCCCTGCCGAACAGGGCGGCCTGCTGCCGGGCGGCGCCGAAGCCGACACCCGAGCGGCCGGCGAAGTGACGGCCGCGCAAGTTCAAACAACGCCATCTGCAGAGGCAGCCGACGCCGAGGGCTCGGCAGAGCGAGGCGACCGGGGCCGCCGCCGGGGCCGTGGTCGCGGCAACCGCGATGAGGAGCGCGCTGACAACGCACCGGGCGCAGCCGATGAGCCTTCGTCAGCCGGCACACGCCCGGTCAATGCGGGCGTCGTGGCGGCTGAAGTGGGCGGCGGCGCAACCGGTGTGGCCATGGCCAGCGCGGCAGCAGCCTTCGTGGCAGCGCCACCGGCTGACGCTGCTGCAAATAGCATGGCGCCGGGGAATCCTCCGGACAACCGGGCAGATGACAAGCAGGCAGATGACAACCGGTGCAGCGACATCGTGAGCCTGGCGGCGCCAGCAGCCGCTGCGGTGCTTGCGCCAGCCGCCCCCAAGCTGCCCACCCCGCCGGTGGCCACGCAACCCATCGTGGTGGCGCGCTATGAGCTGCCGACTGCTGACCTGAACGTGCTGGCCAGCAGTGCCGGCCTGCAGTGGGTGCAAAGCGACGGCGATCGCGTGGCGGCCGTGCAGGCGGCCATGGCTGTCGAACCCAAAGCGCTGCATGTGCCGCGTGAACCGCGCCCGCAGGTGGTGGAAAGTGTCGGCCCGCTGGTGCTGGTGGAAACCAAAAGAGACCTGTCGCAGCTGAAGCTGCCGTTTGAGCAGCAGGCTTGAATCTCCAGATTCCGGGCAACGCCCGGGATCTTGGAACAACGCCGGACTACGTTTTTAGATTCCGGGCAACGCCCCGCACCCTGAAACCCTTCCAGATTCAGCCCCGCGCACCACGCGGGGCTTTTTTCATTCGGGCGCCGGACCGCAGCGGTCCGGGGCGGGCGCTGCCCTGCGTTGGCAAAGCCTGATCGGTGTCGTCAGGTGTCCGACTTCACGTTGCCGTCCTTTACCACCTTGCGCCACTGCGCAATTTCGGTCTTGATGAAGTCGGCAAAACGCTCGCGTGAACCACCGCCGTCTTCGGCGCCGTAGTTTTCCAGGCTCTGCTGCACGTCAGCCATGGCCAGCACCTTGTTCACGTCTTCGTTCATGCGCTGCGCCATCGCAGCTGGCAACCTGGCCGGGGCCACCAGGCCGTACCAGGTGGCCGCCTCAAAACCGGGGTAACCCAGTTCGGCCATGGTGGGCACGTTGGCGTAACTGTTGGCACGCTTGGCGCGGGTTTGCGCGATGGCCACCAAGCGGCCGCCTTTGACGTGCGGCGTGGCCGCCGTCATGGTTTCAAAAGCATATTGAATCTGACCGCCTATGAGGTCGGTGATGACGGGCGCGCTGCCTTTGTACGGCACATGTATGGCGTCCACCGCAGCACGCTGCTTGAACAGTTCCAGTGCCAGATGCTGCGCCGAACCCGAACCCGCAGAACCGAAACTCACCTGGCCCGGCTTGGCTTTGCACAGCGCCACGATATCGGGCAGGGTCTTGGCCGCTTGCTGGGGGTTGCAGACCAGCAAATTGGGCGTCACGCCCACCAGCGCGATGGGCGTGAAATCAGCCACCGGGTCGTACTTCAACTTCGGCTGCAGGCTGGGCGCCAGCGCGTGGCTGTTGATGTGCGCCATCAGCAGCGTGTTGCCGTCCCCCGGCTGGGTGGCGGTGTAGTCGGCCGCCAGCACCCCGGCCACGCCGGCTTTGGTTTCGACGATGACCTGCTGGCCCCACATCTGCGTCAGCTTGGCAGCCAGGATGCGAGCCAGTGCGTCGGTGCCGCCGCCCGGCGGAAAGCCCACGATGATGCGGATGGGCCCGGCGGGCAGCGTCTGCGCAAGCACGCGGGGCAGGGCCAGGGCGGCCACGGCGCCCGTGGCGGCCTGGATGAGGGTGCGTCTTTGCATGGTCTGGGTCTCCGTGGATACAGAAGGTGTCAGGCGGCCACGTGCCGTGGTGGTGGCACGGCGGCGGGTTCGGCCGGGGAGCTGTACACGGGTGGGGCGGATTCAGCCGGATGCGCGGCAAAGTGTTCCAGCGCTGCCAGCACGCCGCTGCCGGCGGTGGGCACGCCAAACAGTTTGAAGCCCATTTCCACGCCTGCCAGTGCGGCCATCAGCGTGAGGTCGTTGCAGTCGCCCAGGTGGCCGATGCGGAACATGCGGCCGCGCACCTTGCCCAGGCCGGTGCCCAGCGAAAGATCAAAACGCGTGTGTATCAGCTTGCGCAGCGCGTCAGCGTCCACACCCTGCGGCGTGACCACACCCGTCAGCACCGGTGAATACACCGCCGGGTCGGCACACTGGATGGGCAGCCCCCAAGCGCGCACTGCGGCGCGCACGCCTGCGGCCCAGCGCTGGTGGCGCGCAAACACCGCCGGCAGGCCCTGCTGCAGCAGCATGTCCAGCGCTTCACTCAGGCCATAAAGCAAGTTGGTGTTGGGCGTGTAGGGCCAGTAACCGGTGGCGTTCATCTCGACGATCTCGTCCCAGGCCCAAAAGGCGCGCGGCAGCTTGGCCGTCTTGCTGGCCAGCAGCGCTTTCGGGCTGAGGGCGTTGAAGCTGATACCCGGCGGCAGCATCAAGCCTTTTTGTGAACCGCTGACCGAGACGTCCACGCCCCACTCGTCGTGCCGGTAGTCGGCACTGGCTAACCCCGAAATGGTGTCCACCATGAGCAGCGCGGGATGCGCAGCGGCGTTGATGGCGCGGCGGACGGCGGCGATGTCGCTCGTCACGCCGGTGGAGGTTTCGTTGTGCACCACACACACGGCCTTGATGGCGTGGCCCGGGTCGGCACGCAGCCGCTGCTCGATCAGGCTGGCATCCACACCGCTGCGCCAGGCCAGTGGCAGGCCGGTGGCTGCGCAGGTGCCGGGCAGCGACAGGAACTCCGGCTGCAGCCCCAGACGCAACGCCATCTTCTGCCACAGCACGGCGAAGTGGCCGGTTTCCACCATCAGCAGCGCATCGTCCGGGCTCATGGTGTTGACCAGCGCGGCTTCCCACGCGCCAGTGCCCGACGCCGGGTAGATGACCACCGGATGCTGGGTCTGGAACACCTGCTGCAGACCGCTGATGACGTTTTTTCCGAGCTGCGCAAACTCGGGCCCGCGGTGGTCGATGGTGGGCAGGCTCATCGCGCGCAAGATGCGGTCAGGCACCGGGCTGGGGCCCGGTATCTGCAAAAAATGGCGGCCGCTGGGGTGCTGGTCAAGCGGGATCATCGTGCGGTTCTCCATCCAGAATGCGCCGAAGTCTTGCATACATAACTTCCGTGTCACCCAATGGCAACCCGCAGTGCACAAACACGAACGAAAGCCCGCGCATGATTGACACCCTGCAGCGCCGCCTGCGCGCAGAAACCCAGGGCGAGGTGCTGTTCGATGCCGCATCACGCGGGCGTTATGCCACCGATGCTTCCATCTACCAGCAGATGCCCGTGGGCGTGCTGGTGCCCAAGACGCCAGACGACGTGGCCACCGCGATGGCCATCGCGCGCGACCTGAAGGTGCCGCTGCTGCCGCGCGGCGGCGGCACGTCGCAGTGTGGGCAGACCACCGGCGCGGCGCTGGTCATCGACACCAGCAAACACCTGCGCCGTTTGCTGGCTTTTGACAAAACCGCGATGACGGTGGAAGTGGAACCCGGCATGGTGCTGGACCACCTGAACGCCGAGCTGAAGGCGCACGGCCTGTGGTTCCCGGTGGACGTGTCCACCAGCGCGCAGGCCACGCTGGGCGGCATGGCCGGCAACAACAGCTGCGGCAGCCGCAGCATCGCCTACGGCAACATGGTGCACAACGTGGCGGGCATCAGCGCCTGGCTGGCCGACGGCACGGCTGTGCATTTCGGCCCCGTGGCCACGCTGGGCGCCCGTGAACGGGCCATTGCCGACTTCGTGCGCGGCCTGGCCGACGAGCATCGGGCCGAGATCAACGAACACTGGCCCACCATGCTGCGCCGCGTGGGGGGCTACAACCTCGACATCTTCCAGCCGCGCAGCGAAAAGCCGTACACCGCCGACGGCAGCGTCAACCTGGCGCACCTGCTGGTGGGCTCGGAAGGCACGCTGGCCCTGACCCGTTCTCTAACGCTGCAACTGCAGCCACTGCCGCGTGCCAAGGTGCTGGGCGTGGTGAACTTCGCCAGCTTCTACCGCGCGATGGACAGTGCGCAGCACATTGTCAAGTTAGGCCCCAGCGCGGTGGAACTGGTGGACCGCACGATGATCGAGCTGAGCCGCGCCAACCCGGCGTTCCGGCCCGTCATCGACACCGCGCTGTTGCTTGCTCAAGATGGCCCGCCCGAAGCCATTCTGTTGGTGGAATTCAGCGGCGACGACCGCGCTTCGCTGGTGCGCCAGCTGGACGCGCTGGTGGACCTGATGGGCAGCCTGGGCCTGCCCGACACGGTGGTGCGCATGGAAGCCGATGCGCCGCAAAAAGCGCTGTGGGAAGTGCGCAAGGCCGGCCTGAACATCATGATGAGCCTGAAGGGCGACGGCAAACCGGTGAGCTTCATTGAAGACTGCGCGGTGCCGCTGCAGCACCTGGCTGAGTACACCGAAGCGCTGTCGCAGGTGTTTGCCAAACACGGCAGCCGCGGCACCTGGTATGCCCATGCTTCGGTGGGCACGCTGCATGTGCGGCCCATTCTGGACATGCGCAGGGACGGCGCGGCCAAGATGCGCGCCATTGCCGAAGAAGCCAGCGCGCTGGTGCGCAAATTCAAAGGCGCCTACAGCGGCGAACACGGCGACGGCCTGTGCCGCGGCGAGTGGATAGCCTGGCAGTTTGGCCCGCGCTTGAACGAGGCTTTCCGTGCCATCAAACAGCACCTGGACCCCGGCAACTTGCTGAACCCCGGCAAGATCATCGACCCGCCGAAGATGGACAACCCATCGCTGTTTCGTTTTGCACCCGGCTACAAAACGATCGCGTTGAATCCCGTGTTCGACTGGTCGGCCTGGAACGTGCAAAACGACCCCGTCACCGAACAAACCACCGCACCCGGCAGCGGTGGCGACAACACCGGCGGCCTGGCCAAGGCGGTGGAGATGTGCAACAACAATGGCCACTGCAGGAAGTTTGACGCCGGCACCATGTGCCCCAGCTTCCGCGTCACGCGTGACGAGCAACACGCGACGCGCGGCCGCGCCAACACACTGCGGCTGGCGCTGTCGGGGCAGATCGAAGGCGGCTTCACGTCCGACGCGGTGCAGGCAGCGCTGGACCTGTGTGTGGGCTGCAAAGGCTGCCGGCGCGACTGCCCCACCGGGGTGGACATGGCGAAGATGAAGCTGGAATTCACCGCGCAGCGCGCGGCGCAGCGCGGCATCTCGCTGAAAGACCGGCTCATCGCGCGCCTGCCCGACATCGCACCCTGGGCCGCGCAGCTGCCGTGGCTGTTCAACCTGCGCGACCCGCTGCCCGGCGCCCGCGTTTTAAGCGAACGCTGGCTGGGCCTGTCGGCGCAACGGTCACTGCCGCGCTG
>JAYUPP010000474.1:0-2643 GCA_043760045.1 Betaproteobacteria bacterium | reverse complement strand
CCGCTCTTGCTGGCGGTGAACATGACCGCCGGGCATGGCGGCGCGTCGGGGCGCTTCTCGGAGCTGGCGGAGATGGCGCGTGAATACGCCTTTGTGCTCGACCTGGCGGGGCGGCGTGATTGACTTCCGCCCCTGAAGGTTTTCAGCGCGCAGCCCGCGCTGCGGCCACGGCGGCCGCGAGTTCAATGACCGCCATTGCGTAGTAGCTGCTCCAGTTGTAGCGCGTCACGACATAGAAGTTCTGCGTGCCGGCGACATAGCTCGGCGCGGCGTCGCCGTTCTGCAGTTCAACGAGCGCCAGCGGCCCTTCGTGCGCGCGCCCGGCCGCGCTGAGCACGGCGCCGCGCTCTGCAAACTGCGCGGCGCTGAAGCTGGGCACGATGTCCGGGCCCAGCAACACGGCGCGCTCGGTGCTGTCTACCGGCACCGCCACCTGAAAGTGCGTCGGCAGGTCACGCTGCCAGCCGAAACTGGCGAAGTAGTGCGCCACGCTGCCAATAGCGTCAGCTGCATTGCGCTGCAGGTTGATGAGGCCGTCACCGTCCATGTCAACGGCGTAGCGGTTCTGGCTGCTGGGCATGAATTGCGGCAGGCCCATGGCACCGGCGTAGGAACCCTTGAGGGCCGTCGGCTCGGCGCCTTCACGCGCGCACAGCACGAAAAATTCTTCCAGTTCGCTGCGAAAGAAGGCACTGCGGTCCTTGCGCCCGGGCGGAAAGTCGAAGGCAAGCGTGGCCAGGGCGTCGAGGATGCGGAAGTTGCCCGTGACGCGGCCGTAAAAGGTTTCCACACCGATGATGCCGACGACCATTTCCGCCGGCACGCCCCAGCGGTCCTGCGCTTCCTGCAGCCAGGCTTCGTGGTCGCGCCAAAAGGCGAGGCCGGCCGCCACGCGCTGCGGCTCGATGAAGCGCGCGCGGTAGGCGGCCCAGTTCTTGGCCGTGCCCGCAGGCGGCGGCATGATGAGTTTGCGCACGCTGTCGAGCCGGCGCGCCTGCGCCAGTTGCGCGTCAATCCAGGCCACGGGCAGGCCGCGGCGTTCTGCCACTTCGGCGGCGAAGGCCTGCACCAGCGGGTTGCGGGCGTAGTCGGGTGAGGGCGCGGGTGCGGCCATGGCGGCTGCGCTGGCTGCTTTTCGGCGGGCAGCTTGTGCCCAGAAGGGGCAAGACAGCAGCACAGTGAGCGCGGCGCGGCGCGAATTCAGTTTGGAGGGCATGGCACGATTATCAAGACCGCGCGCGCAGCCCGCAGCGGCTCCAGCAGCGGTTACAGCAAGGTCTTTGCAGCCCGCGTCGTTTGCGCGTCAGTGTGCTGCAGCAGTTCGCGTTCGCTCAGCAGGTGAAGCAGGGTTTCAGCGCGCAGCGGCTTGGGCAGGCAGGCGTCGGCACCGGCCAGTCTGGCGCGCAGGTGCTCAACGGCCGCGTCCTGCTCCAGCAGCAGCACCACGGTCGGCGCCAGGCGCTGCCCGGGGTAGCGGCTGCGCTTGAGCGTCTTGCACAGGTGGAAGCCGTCCACGGCGTCCAGGCCGGTGGCCATAAAAACGAAGTCGAAATGGTGGCGTGCCACACGCGCCAGGGCCTGGCCACCGCTGCGCACCAGTTGCACATCAAAGCCGAAACGCTCCAGGTGCATGGTCATGAAGCGCAGCACAGCGTCGTTCTCATCGACGACCAGGATCTGGTCGCGCTGCGGCCGCTGGTTGGCGGCGGCCGGCACAGCAGGTAAGGCAGGTGCAGCCGGCGGAGCCGGGGTCAGCGCGGACTTGACGCCAAAGCGCGCCAGCTCTTCCTGCACACGCTGCACCGCAGCCGATACCGGGGGGCTGGCCTGCACCAGATCGTCCAGCGCCCGCAGCAGGGTCGGGATCTGAATCGGGTGCGGCAACTGCGCCGCCGCGCCGGGCCGCAGCGTGCTGCCGAGCATCACCACGCTCGCCAGAAGACCCTGCTGCAGCGCGGCTTGCACGGCGGGCTCGTGGTCGGCATTGACGACGGCCACACTGCAGCTCGCCAGCCCATCGACCACAACATATTCGGTGTGGTGCCCGCCGCTGGTTTGCAGGCCGACGGCGAGGTGCTCGCGCTCAAACGGGGTGAAGCCGATGAGGGCTAGACGAACGGCTGGGCTCACAAGGGGTCCTTCTGACGGTGCACGACTGGATGTCGGCTTGTGGTGGCTGCACTTGAGCGCGCCGCCGCCGTTTCAGGCTCTTCGAGGCATCGCGCCGACGGCCGCCCTGAAGCCGCGCCACCAGCCGCTGTGGCTCGATGCGGCAATGGTCGGTGCGCCATACCGCAGCCGGTCCAGTGCCTCCAGCTGCAGCGCCACGGCCTCGCCCGCCGCGCCCAACTGCAACCGCACCTGCGCCGCCCTTTCACGCGGCGCGTGGTGCGGCAGCACCGTCACGCTCAAGCCCTGCAGCTGCCGCATGACGCGCACTTGCAGCCGCTGCCAGGGGTCCTGGTGGTGGCGGTCCCACCAGGCCCAGGCGGCACCGCCCAGCGTGGCGCTGCACAACAGCAGGATCAGCGTGATCGCCAGGTCCTGCCAGTTGGGGGACGCGAAGCCCAGGTTCTTCAGCAGGTCGAACTGCTGGCCGCGTGAATAGTTCAGCACCCACTGGTTCCAGCGGTTGTTGACGGT
>JAYUPP010000473.1:0-6643 GCA_043760045.1 Betaproteobacteria bacterium | reverse complement strand
GGCGGCCTGCTGCTGGTGGTGGCGCTGGAAAACATCAGCGGCGGCATGGGCAACGCGGCTTTTGTGGCCTTCATGATGAGCCTGTGCAACCAGCGCTTCACGGCCACGCACTACGCGCTGATCAGTGCATTTGCTTCGGTAGGCCGCGTGTGGGTGGGGCCGCTGGCCGGGGTGCTGGCCGAGACCATCGGCTGGCCCACCTTCTTCATCATCAGCACCGTGCTGGCGGTGCCGGGTTTGCTGATGTTGTGGTGGCTGCGCACGCAGGTGCGGGCGCTGGAAGGGCCACCAGCCGCGGGTGCCCAGGCCAGCGCCTGAAGCCGCACCGGCCGGGCGCGGCGCAGGCGCGGAACGGCTCGACTCCTGCAGGCCGCTGTCAATATTGACATTCCTGCTGCTGCCTACTGACACCCTGGCCGGCCGCCAACCTCCTATGGTTCAGCCACTGCGGCATGCCCCTTCGGCCTTGACTGCGGGCCATCAGGAGCAACAAAAATGTATGACCTTGAGTCACCCCGCAGCGCCACTCACAGCGCCGAGCAAAGCGGCTACGCCGCCGTCGGCATGGGGTCCGGCAGTTCCAATCTGAATAGCTTCGCCAGCGCCAACGCCGGTTTGACCAGCGCATTGGCGCAGTGGCTGATGCAGTCGCTGGACCATGTGGGCCGCGGCATGCTGCTGGTGGGCGAAGGCGGGCAGGTGCTGCACGCCAACCGCCTGGCGCGCAGCACCGTGGCGGGTGCCGGCTGCGCCTTGCACATGGACCAGGGCCGGCTGTGTGCCGGCCAGGCACGCGACGACAAGCTGCTGCAAGAAGCCATCAGCGCCGCGCTGCACCGGGGCCTGCGCCGCATGCTGACGTTGGGCCGCTGCATTGCGACAGGTACTGCGGCAGGTGCGGGCACCACAAACGGCAGCATCACCGTTGCGGTGTTGCCGATTGAAGACCCGACGGCGCCGCTGTCTTTCGTGCCGGGTGCAGCCGGCCGAGCCGACCGCACGCCGGGCAACGCGGTGCTGATTTCGCTGCCGCAAAGCAGCCGCAGCAAAGACCTGGCGGTGCAGATTTTTGCCCGCGAACAGGGCTGCACGGGCGCTGAAACTTCGGTGCTTGAGGCCCTGCTGGCCGGCCAGACGCCCGAGGCCATCGCGCAAGTCAGAGGCGTTGCGCTGTGCACCGTGCGCACGCAGATCGGGCAGTTGCGGTTCAAAACCGGATCGCACGCCATCCGCGAACTGCTGGACCGCGTGGCGGGGCTGCCGCCGATGATGGTGGTGGTGCAGTAAGGCGTTCACTTTTCTTGTTTTCCCACCTTGTAAATCATTGACTGGAGGAACAGAGGCATGGCCACCACACTCATCATCAGAGGTCACGACCCCGCCAATACGCTGCAATGGACGCAGACCGGGACGCTGGGTAGCAGTGGCGCCATCAAAGCCACGTGCTCTCCGGGCTGCCAGCAAACGCGGCCGCTGACCACAGGCCGCGGGCTGCAAAAGCTCAACTACGGTCAACCGGTATTGGGCTTCACGGACGACCCCGATCTCAAGCCTGCCGAGTTGTACGTCATCCAGTTCGTAACCCAAACTGCCGCCTTGGCCTTCATCAACCAGGCACCCATGCTGACCAACACGCAAGACCGCACGATCTTGCTGGTCAACGACACACCCGACAACCCGCCGGAACCGGCCTACACCTTGGTGATCATGGGCTGGGACCCTTCGCGCCGCTTGAACCTGGACACCTCGCAACAGGCCGTGGTGGTGGCGTGCAAAGACTGCCAGCAGACGCAAGTCATCGTTGTCGGTGTCGATGCTGCGGGGGCCTCCAATTGGACGCTGTCGGGGTCTGTCGCCATCAAGCCCGCCGAAACGTATGTGCTGGGCTTCAACAGCGAAGCAGACGCCTTGGCTTTCGCCCGTGCGAACCTGCGCTCAGATGAACAGCAGCGCCGAACTGTGCTGCTGATGGTGCCTCCGCCAGGTTCGATTTGAGCTTCCGAAGGCGCCGCGCAGATGAGGCCTTTGTCACACGTTGTCATGCCGGCTTCAAAGCCGGCATCAAACCCGACTGCGGTCGCACGGCATCTCGGTCTGGTCGCATTGGTCAGCCTCTTTACGGCCTGCGCCTCGCCCCCGCTGGGCCCCAGGGTTGAGCAGGCGCCGCAGATCTACCGCGTGCTGCTGGTCACCATCGGCAATCCGCAACTGGCGCAGACGCTGGTGCGCGCCATGGAAGCCGGCCTGGCAGCAAAGCCTGGCCCCACCAAAGCCGAGCTCGATGTGCTGCAGGTGCCAGACCTGCCTTCGGTGACGCGCGAGCTGAAGAAGCTGCAAATTCAGCCGGGGCGGTACAAAGCCCTGTTCGTCGATTCCATCACCTGGGCGCGCGCGGCGCAGCTGCTGTTGCCCGACCAGCCCATCATCTTCAACGGCGTCTCCGACCCTGTGGGCCGCTGCGTCGTCGATTCGCTGCAAAAGCCGGGCCGCAACGCCACCGGCTACATGCACTATCTGTATGGCGACAGCAGCAAGCGGCTGGAAGCAATGAAGCTGGCCTTTCCAGATTTGCGTGAGGTGCTGGTGCTGGTGGACGACGCCAATGTGCTGTCACCCGGCTGCGATGGACAAAGCGCCTACTGGACCGAGCCGCAACCCGAGCCCTGTGCAGCGGGCCCGCGCGCGGCCGACGCCTATGTGAACCGGCGGATGAGCACTGATGCAGTGAGTCGCCACGCAGCCGCCATTGGCCTGCAGGCAACCTTTGTCGTGATGTGTGAACTGGATGATCTGCACCGCCTGTCGAAGTGGGGCTCCAGCCGGCCTGCGGCAGCCTGGCAGGTGCCCTGGCAAGACCGCTTCGACCGCAACCGTCAGCGCCTGGTGACTGAGCTCAACGCCAGTGGCTTGCCCGCCATCTATCCGCATCACGGCTACACGCGCGTGGGCGGCCTGATGTCGTTTGCTGCCATTGCTGACACCGATCTCGACCAGCCTTCAGTGCAAAGTCTGGTGCAGGTGATACTGGGCCAGGCCCCCGCCACGCTGCCTGTGCAGATGCCCCGTGGCTTCACATTCACCATCAATGCGCGCACGGCCGAAGCATCGGCGCTCAGGCCGAGCGTCAGCGCCTTGCGGGTGGCAGACACGATCCTGCATTGAACAGCTCTTGCGTCACCGGCCAAGGTGGCGTACGTTCATGCCCCACGGTGCCGTCATGCATGATTGTTAGGGTCGGGTCTCACCACCCGCCCAAAAAAATGGCCTCAAGTTGAATTTTCCGAAACTTCATGCGCCCTGCACTCCACAAGCCCTTGGCGCCCTGGCATTCCAGGCTGTGGCAAAAGTATGTCTGGGTGCTGATCGGCCTGAGCTTGTTTTTTGTTGCGGCCTTCGGCATCTCTGATGGTGTGGCCACCTACCGCAGCGCGCTGCAGCAGGCCGGCCAGTTGCAACTGGCGCGGGCGCGCGAGGCCGAACATGCGCTGCTGGTTTCGCTGCAGTCCATCGACCGCAGCGTCCAGGCCGTGCAAACCTTGCCCTTGCAGTCCCGCTGGTTGGGCCACCGCGTCAGGCGCGAGGAATACGGTCGCCTGCTGCGTCTGGTGTCGCCCATTGACGAGCTGGTGCATGAAAACGAAACCGGCCAGGTCACGATGCGGGTGTCGCGCCGGGACGCAGATGCCGCAGCGGGGGAGGCCGCTCACAGCATCAAACCGTCGCCGGCCGTCGGCCCACCTTTTGCGGTGCAGTACAGCCAGGACTTGTTGCCGGTGGTGGCGCTGGTCTATGCCGACGCGCAAAGGTCCGAGGCGGGCCGCACGTTTGTTGGCCTGTCGCTGTTGACCTGGTCCAAAGAGCTGCGCGGTGCGCTCAGCGCGCCGGGCAAGGTGATCTACGCCGTTGACCACCAGGGGCGCTTTGCGCTGCACCGCGAACCCTCGGTGCTGCTGTCGCGCCGCCAACTGCCGGCTGAGGAACAGGCCGGGCTGCAGACCGCTGGCGCAGCGCTGGACGGGCCACGTCAGCGGGTTGCAGCCGATGGAAGAAAAATCCTGCGCACCTCGTTGCCCGTTGCAAGCCTGGGCTGGACCATCGTCGTCGAACAAGCTGTCAGCGACGTCATGGCACCTGTGTGGGCGGCGGTGTGGCGCACGGTGGCCTTTGTGGCAGTGGGTGTCGTGCTCGCCATGATCGCTGCGGCTGCGCTGGCAGGCCGCATGACCCGGCCGATGCGGCAACTTCATATGGCCGCCGCAAAAATGGCAGAAGGTGATTTGTCAGCACGCGTGGACGTGAACACCCGCGACGAACTCGAAGACCTCGCCCACCAGTTCAACCGCATGGCCACCAGCCTGCAGGCCAACGTGGCCGAGCTGGAAGACAAGGTGGCGGCGCGCACCGCAGCGCTGCAGCAGGCCAACCAGCACAAGAGTGAATTTCTGGCCAACATGTCGCACGAGCTGCGCACGCCGATGAACGCCATCCTGGGCTTCGCCGATGTGCTGCGCGAAGGCATGGCCGGGCCCATGACCGACGAGCAGCAGGAATACGTGGCCGACATCCACGCCTCGGGCCTGCACCTGCTGGCGCTGATCAACGACCTGCTCGACCTGTCGCGCATCGAAGCCGGGCTGCTGCAGCTGGAGATTGTTGAATTTGATGTCGAAGAAACCGTGGCCTCGGCGGCGGCGCTGGTGCGCCAGCGCTGCACGAACAAGGGCCTGTTGTTGAACGTGGATGTGGAACCGGGTCTGGCGCTGTGGCGCGCCGACCCGCGCCGCGTCAAGCAGATGCTGGTGAACCTGCTGGTCAACGCCGTGAAATTCACGCCCGCAGGCGGGCGCATCGAGCTGCGGGCTTTGCGCTGCGCCCACCCGGCCACCGGCGCGCCGAGCTTGTGCATGGAGGTGCAAGACACCGGCATCGGCATCGCGAGCGCCGACCACGAGCGCGCTTTTGAAGAGTCGGTGCAGGTGGGCCAGGACGCCGCAGCACGCGCCGAAGGCAGCGGCCTGGGCCTGGCACTGGTGCGCCGCTTTGCACGCGCCCACGGCGGCGACGTGACACTCGCCAGCGCGCTGGGCGCGGGCGCCACATTCCGCGTGCTGTTGCCGCAAATTCCAGCTGCTGAATCGGGCGCCACTTCGACGGTGCAAATTGCCAGGGTGCCGGCCGCGGTGCCGCCCCATGCCACGGCGGCACCTCTGAACCTCGGAAACCCGCCGCCATGAACAGCAGCATCGCAGGCAGCGCACCCGCCGCTGGGGCGCCGCAGCCGCCACAGCCGCCGCCGATAACGCCTGCTACGCCCCTGGCGCCGCCGACACCGTTGGCGCATCCAACCCCAAATGTGCATGTGGTTGACGACGACGCGCTGAGCCGCAAACACCTGCGCACCGTGCTGGCCTTTCATGGCTACCGCGTGCAGGCTTCAGACAGCGCTGCACAGGCGCGGCCGCTGCTGTTGGCCGAGCCGCCCAGCGTGGTGCTGCTGGACCTGCAGATGCCCGGCGAAAGTGGCTACGAACTGCTGGCCTGGATGCGCCAGCAGCCCACGCTGTTGCACATACCCGCCATTTGCGTCACCGCGTCGGTGCCGCCTTCAGAACGTGCACGCGTGCAGGCTGCGGGTTTTGCCTGCTTCGTGCCCAAACCCATCACGCCGCCGCAGCGTTTGCTGGACGCATTGCGCGCGGTGCTGGGTGACCACGCCCCCGCGCGACCGTGAACAGCATCGCACCACAGCGCCCATGAACCGCACCGTGCCCGCCCGCATCCTGGTCGTTGACGACCGCGCCGAAGGCCGCAAGCTGCTGGCAGTGCGCCTGCAACACGCGGGTTACGTCGTGCTGCAAGCGGAAAGCGGCCAGCAGGCGCTGGCCATCGCCGCGCGCCTGTCAAACGAAGAGCCGCTGGACCTGGTGCTGCTGGACGTGTTGATGCCCGGCATGGACGGGTTTGAGGTCTGCCGCCGGCTGCGCGCCATGCCGGCCCTGCAAGCGGTGCCGGTGGTGATGGTGACGGCGCTGGAATCCACCGACGACTGCATTCGCGGCCTGGAAGCCGGCGCTGATGACTTCATCATCAAACCCTTCAACCCCGCCGAGCTGCAAGCGCGGGTGCGTTCGCTGCTGCGCGTGAAGGCCCTGTTCGACGAAAGCCAGCGCCAGCGCGCGGCGCTGGCCGAGTGGTCGGCCACGCTGGAGCAGCGTGTGGCCGCAGGCGTGGCGCAGGTGGAAAGACTCTCGCGCCTGAAGCGCTTTTTGCCGCCGCGCCTGGCTGAGCGGCTGGTGGGCGTTGGCAGCGACGCCAGCGACACCTTCGAAGGGGTGCTGAAACACCGGCGCACCGAAGTGACGGTGTTGTTTGCCGACCTGCGCGGCTTCACAAGTTTTGCCGAACACACCGAAGTGGAAGCGGTGATGGCGCTGTTGGCGCCTTTTCATGCTGCCATGGGGCGCCTGATTTATGCCGCCGAAGGCACGCTGGAACGATTCACCGGCGACGGCATGATGGTGTTTTTCAACGCCCCCGATGCGTTGCCCGAACACAGCAAGCGCGCCTTGCAGCTGGCTTTGGCGATGCAGCAGGAAGCGGCGCAGATGGCGCTGCAGTGGCAGCGCATCGGCGGCCCGCGCGG
>JAYUPP010000472.1:0-2650 GCA_043760045.1 Betaproteobacteria bacterium | reverse complement strand
GCAAGGGCTGGCCGCTGTGGCGGTTGCCGCCGCTGCCGATACGTTTTGACGTTCGCCTCGGGCCGCGATTTGCCGCGCCGCAAGACCACCAGCTGCTGGTGGCTGAACTGCAAGCCTGTTTTGACACCGGCCTGCGGCATCACCCCACAGGCCCAGGGCCGGCATGAACACAGCGCCTAACACCCATTTGGTGCTGATACCCAGCTACAACCCGGGCGCGAAGGTGTACGACACGGTGGCGGCCGCGCTGGCGCAGTGGCCGGTGGTGTGGGTGGTGGTGGACGGCAGCACCGATGGCACGGCCCAGGGGCTGCAAGCCCTGACTGAACAGTTTGACCAGCAGGCCCCGGCTGGACAGCAAGGTCTGCGCGTCTGGCTGCTGCCGCACAACGCCGGCAAAGGTGCGGCGGTGCTGCACGGTGTGCAGGCCGCGCTGGCCGCAGGCTACACCCATGTCTTGACGATGGACTCTGACGGCCAGCACCCGGCCGAGCTGATTGCGCCCTTCATGCAAGCCTCACAGCGGCGGCCGGAAACGATGGTGCTCGGCCGCCCGGTGTTCGACGCCAGCGCGCCGCTGCTGCGCGTGCGTGGCCGGCGCGTTTCCAACGCCTGGACGAACCTGGAAACACTGGGCGCCGGCATTGCCGATTCGCTGTTCGGCTTTCGTGTGTACCCGGCCGCAACGCTGGCCGCCGTGATGCAAGGCCAGCGCTGGATGCGCCGTTTTGACTTCGACACCGAAGCGGTGGTGCGCCTGGCCTGGCGCGGCGTCAAACCGCTGAACATCGATGCGCCGGTGAAATATCTAACGGCAGAAGATGGCGGCGTGTCGCACTTCAAATACGGCCGCGACAACCTCTTGCTGACGTGGATGCACAGCCGGCTGATGATCGGCTTTGTGCTGCGCCTGCCGTGGCTGCTGTGGCGCCGGGCACGACGGCTGCCACCCTTTCAAGCCTGAGGCAGAAAGCCAGCCTCAGCATCGGGCCCGACGTGCCCCGCAGCGCGCAGCGTCACCCGCATTTGCGTGCCCACGCCCAGTTCCGAACTCAGTTCAATGCTGCCGCCCATGGCGCGCACCACACGGCTGCTGATGACGAGCCCCAGACCCGTGCCGTCGTATTGGCGGCGCGTGTGCAGGCGTTTGAATGGTTTGAACAAACCCGCTTGCTCAGCGGCGGCGATGCCGATGCCCTGGTCGGCCACCGTCACCGTCACCCACGGCCCATCCTGCACCGCAGTGATTTGCACTTGCGGCGCCACCCCATGCTGCACAAATTTCACGCCGTTGGATACCAGGTTCTGAAACAGCAGCACCAGCAGGCTCTGGTTGCCCAGCACCGCGGGCAGCTCGCGCTGCCGGTTCACCTGCGCCCGGCACGCATTCAGACGTGCGCCCAACGCGGCCAGCACGGCGTCAAAAACCTCGTCCAACGCCACCGCCTTCTGTGCCACAGCGGCGCCGTCTTCCAGCCGCGTGAAGGTCAGCACGTCGTCCAGCAGTGAACGCATGCGCGTGGCGCCGGTGCCAATGTGCTGGAAATATTCGCGAGCAGCAGGCGACAATTCGTGCGCGTGTTCGGTCGCAACCAGGCTGCCGAATTGCGCGATGGTGTTCAGCGGCTCGCGCAGGTCGTGCGAGGCCATGCGCACAAACTGCTGCAAGCTTTCGTTGGCCTTGCGCAGCCGTTGCACCACGTCTTCCAGCTCGCGCTGGCTGGCCACCAGGTCGGTGACGTCATGTGCCGACACCAGCACCCGGCCTGGGGTGCCGTCGGCGTCGGGCACGGGCTGGTACTGCAGGTCCAGCACACGGGTGCCCTGCGTCGTATCGGCATTCACGCGCAGCTGCGTCGCTTGGCCGCCAAGCGCCTGCTCGAAACTCTGCCAGTCCAGGCCCGCAAACGCTGTGGCAGCCAGCGCAGCCGCTTCACGGGGTGCACCGGGTGCGGTCAGCCCCGTCGCCGCCACGGGCAGTGTCTGCCGGCTGATGGCATGCCCCAACAAGGCGCTGCGGTCACGGCCGAAGCGTTGTTCAAAGGCGCGGTTGACGCCCCGAAAAACCCCGTGCCGGTTGAGCACCGCCACGCTGTCGTTGCCCACCAGGGTCAAGGCGTCGGTGTTGCTCTGCAGCCGGCGCATGCGCGCCATCACCACGGCCAGATACAACGTGGGCACCACCGCCGCCGCCGCCGGCAGGTGCAGCATCAGTTGGGTCGAGTCCGGTGCCACACCGTCCCAGCGCAACCAGCCGTAGTCCAGGCCCGCACACACCGTCAGCACGACCACAAAACACAGTCCGAAAGTGGCCGTCAAGCGAACAAAAAACACGCTCGCCACCAGCGGCAGCGCCACCACCACAAACGGCGTAGGCCAGTACCTGAAGGCGGCAAACACAACGGCCAGGCTGAGCAGCAAAAACAGCAGCGGCGCGGGCGCCAACAGTTTCGCCGCAATGCCTTCCATCTGGTGGCGCCGCAACGCCAATGCCAGCGGCAGCACCGCAACGGCACCCAGCGTGGAGTCGGCATACCAGCTCAGCCAGACGCTGCGAAAAGTGGCAAAGCCGTAGGCGTCAAGCACTGCCGCGCCGATGGTGGCACCCAACAGTTGCGGCGCCAGGCCCGCCACCAGCAGGGTGCGGGTC
>JAYUPP010000471.1:0-2652 GCA_043760045.1 Betaproteobacteria bacterium | reverse complement strand
CTTTCTGCATCCCGCACGGTGGCGGCGGGCCGGGTGTGGGGCCGGTGGCGGTGGTGGCCGACCTGGTGCCGTTTTTGCCCGCGCACCGCACTGCTGCTGCAGCCTCAAAGGGTGAAACGACCGGCTTGGCTGGCGCAAACGCGGTGGGTGCGGTGGCCGATGAATCACAGCGCGTGGGCGCTGTGATTGCCGCGCCTTTAGGCAACGCTGCGGTGTTGCCCATCAGCTGGATGTACTGCCGCATGATGGGCGCTGAAGGCCTGCGCAACGCAACCGAAGTGGCCATCCTGTCGGCCAACTACATCGCTGCCCGCCTGGCTGACCATTACCGGGTGCTGTACAGCGGCGGCAATCCGCAGCTCAAAGGCGGCGGCGTGGCACACGAATGCATCATCGACATTCGGCCGTTAGCCAAAACCTGCGGCGTGGGCGCTGAAGACGTGGCCAAGCGGCTGATCGACTACGGTTTCCACGCCCCCACGCTGAGCTTTCCGGTCGCTGGCACCTTGATGATCGAGCCCACCGAAAGTGAACCGCTGGCCGAACTGGACCGCTTCTGCGACGCCATGATCGCCATCCGCAAGGAAATCAACCAGGTTGAAACGGGCGCCTGGGACAAGGACAACAACCCGCTGAAAAACGCGCCGCACACCGCCGCGTCTTTGTTGAAGGCCGATTGGCCGCACCCCTACAGCCGCGAAGAAGCGGCCTACCCGGTGGCCCACCTGCGCCAACAGAAATATTGGTCGCCGGTGGGGCGGGTGGACAACGTCTACGGCGACCGCAACCTGTTCTGCAGCTGCCTGCCGCTGGCCGACTACAACAACTGAGCACCATGGCCGTTTCCGTCTTCGACCTCTTCAAGATCGGCATCGGCCCCAGCAGCAGCCACACCGTGGGCCCCATGCGGGCGGCGCGTCTCTTTGTGCGCCATTTGCAGCACGACGGCCTGTTGCCCCACACCGCCCGCGTGCAAAGCCATCTTTACGGTTCGCTGGGTGCCACAGGCAAGGGCCATGGCAGCGACAAGGCAGTCCTGCTGGGGCTGGCCGGTCACGAGCCCGACACCGTGGATGTGGATGCTGTGCCAGGCCTGCTGGCCCACATGCGGCAGCAGGGCCGGCTGGCGCTGTTGGGCGTGCAGGAAGTGGCCTTCGTTGAAAAAGACGACCTGCAGTTCCATCGCCGCAGTCTTTTGGATAAAAACGGCCTGCCCCTCCACGCCAACGGCATGCGCTTCATCGCCTTCGACGCCGCAGGCACCGAACGGGCCAACAAAACCTACTACTCGGTCGGCGGCGGTTTTGTCGTCAGCCAAGAAGTGGCCGCCGACGGCGCACGGCACAAGGTGATAGCACCCGACACCACGGTGCTGCCCCACCCATTCCACAGCGGCAGCGAACTGCTGCTGCGAACGAAAGAACTCAACGGCATGGCGGGTGGCACCATTGCCGAGGTGATGCGCGGCAACGAAAGGCACTGGCGCAGCGACGCCGAGATCGACGCCGACCTGCTGCGCATCTGGCAGGTGATGCAGGACTGCGTGCAACGCGGCTGCGACACCGACGGCATCTTGCCCGGCGGCTTCAAGGTCAAGCGCCGGGCCGCGCCGCTGTACCGCGCGCTGATGGCCCACGCTGAAGTCGCACCCGCACAGGCGCAGGGCCGGCCTTGGGTTGATCCCCGCGACCCGCTGCAGGTGATGGACTGGGTGAACCTGTACGCGCTTGCCGTCAACGAAGAAAACGCCGCTGGCGGGCGCGTGGTGACCGCGCCCACCAACGGCGCCGCCGGCATCGTGCCGGCGGTGCTGCACTACTACACCCGCTATGTCCACCACAGCCATGAAAAAGGCGTGATCGACTTTCTGCTAACCGCCGCCGCCATCGGCCTGCTGTACAAAGAAAACGCCAGCATCAGCGGCGCCGAAGTGGGCTGCCAGGGTGAAGTGGGTGTCGCCTGCAGCATGGCCGCCGGCGCTTTGTGTGCGGTGATGGGCGGCACGCCGGAACAGGTGGAAAACGCCGCCGAGATCGGCATGGAACACCACCTGGGTCTGACCTGCGACCCGGTGGGCGGCCTCGTGCAGATACCCTGCATCGAACGCAACGCCATCGCATCGGTCAAAGCCATCAACGCCGCGCGCATGGCGCTGCGCGGCGACGGCACGCACTTTGTCAGCCTCGATCAAGTCATCAAGACCATGCGCGAAACCGGGGCCGACATGATGAGCAAATACAAAGAAACGGCGCGCGGCGGGCTGGCCGTGAACATCGTGGAGTGCTGACACCGGGCGCTGCCGCGGCGCGCTTCAAGCCCCCGACGCTGCGCCATGCAATCTGAAGTTGCTACGCCACCAGGGACGCTGCCCGCAGCCTGGTTTCAGGCCCTGCGCCGCCCGGCAGCAGCCAGGGCCAGGGCGGTGGCCACCCGCAGCAGGCCACCCGGTTCGGGCACCACCTGCACCCGGGCCAGCGTGAAGTAAAGGCCACCCCAGCTGGCGTCTACCGTGTCGTCCATGCGCATGCCGTGCGGGGCGTAGTTCAAGTCGGCCAGGTTCACCAGGTCTTGCGGGTTGGGCACCATCAGGGTGCTGGCCAGCGTGCTTTCAGGCATGCCCAGAAACTGTATGAAGAAGTTGGTCGGCGCCAG
>JAYUPP010000470.1:0-6659 GCA_043760045.1 Betaproteobacteria bacterium | reverse complement strand
GTGTCAGGCCGCGCGCCAGCGCTTGCAGCACGTCGTCCACCGCTTCGCCTTTGGCCAGCAGCTTGCGCGCGCGGGCCAACTCGGCCAGGCTCCAGTCATCGGCCTGGCGGTTCAAGGCCTGGATCAACGGCACCGCCTGGCGCTGGTTCAACCAGTGCGAAAAACTCTGCACCCCGGCGTCGATGATGGCTTCGGCCTGCTGCACCGCAGCCTGGCGTTTTTCGCTCGCACTTTGCACCAGCACGCTGAGGTCGTCCACGGTGTACAGGTAAACGTCGGACAGACGCGCCACCTCGGCTTCAATGTCGCGCGGCACAGCCAGGTCGACCATGAACATCGGGCGGTGGCGGCGCGACTTCAAGGCCCGTTCCACGGCACCCAGGCCAATGATGGGCAAGGTGCTGGCGGTGCACGAGATGACGATGTCGAATTCGTGCAGCCGCTTGGGCATGTCGGACAAACGCATCGCTTCGCCGCCAAAACGCGACGCCAGGGCTTCACCGCGTGCCGGCGTGCGGTTGGCCAGCGCCAGCGTTTTGGGTGTGCGTGCTGCAAAGTGCGTGGCCACCAGCTCGATCATTTCGCCGGCGCCCACAAACAGCACTTTGGTTTGCGCGAGGTCTTCAAACAACTGGCTGGCCAGGCGCACCGCCGCAGCGGCCATGCTGATGGAATGGGCGCCAATCGCTGTTGAAGTGCGCACTTCCTTGGCGACTGAAAAACTGCGCTGGAACAGCTGGTGCAGCGTGGTTCCCAGCGTGCCGGCTTCGTCAGCGAGGCGCACCGCCTGTTTCATCTGGCCCAGGATCTGCGGCTCACCGAGCACCATCGAGTCAAGCCCGGCAGCCACCCGGAAAGCGTGGCGCGCAGCGGCATGGTCTTCCATCACGTAACTGTGCTGCAGAAGTTCGTGGCCGCTGATGCCACCCTGTTCAGCCAGCCAGTCCAGTGCCGGTCGCACCAGCGCCTGAGCGCCGCAAACGCCGCCGCGCGAAGCTGCCAAAGTTGATGTGGCGACATACAGCTCGGTGCGGTTGCAGGTGGACACCAACGCGGCCTCTGGCACGCTGCGGTGCAGCCGTTCACGCAAGCCTCGCAGCGCGGGCGCCAACTGCTCAGGCGCAAAGGCCAGGCGACCGCGCAGATCCAGCGGCGCGGTGGTGTGGTTCAGACCGAGGGCAAGGACACTCACGGTGGAATTGTAGTCAGCGGGCACCGAAGCTGTGCCGGCGCTGTGCTGATGGCGGTGGGGTCACAGTCCGCAGCGTGGTTGCATCCAGAATTCAAGCCATGGGGCCACTCGAGGCGCTGGGTCATGTGTTGAACTTGTTTGTGCCGGCTGTGCTGCTGCCCGGCTTGGCTGCGGCTTTGGCGAAGTTGCTGTGGCGGCGTGAACTGGCAGGCGTGCCCTGGGTGCGGTTGGCCGTGCCAGCTGCTGTGGTGTGTGCCTGCGTCACGCTGCTGGGCCTGGTCTGGACCGGCCGCGACGGGCGCATGGCGACCTACGGCGCGATGGTGGTGGCCTGCGCGTTGACGTTGTGGTGGCAGGGCTTTGGGCCGGGTCGCCGTTAACCCGACAGTGTCAATTTCCCACTCGCTTTGGGCTTTTGACCGCCGCAAACCCTTGTCGCCATTGGGTTTCGTTGCGCGAATGAAATGTGGTGCCGTAATAGTTATATTTTCTTGATGCGAAACATCGCTTTTCGTGCGCCGTCCCGTGCATGTTCATTCGTGTCAAGTCCCGGCTGTTTGTTGAAGTTTTGAAACTTCGGTGTCGCAGTGCCCGCTCCAACGGTAGGCAGCGCTTATGGCGCGGCGGCCGTCCAGTGCAGCGAAACGCGTGTGCCTTCTGGTTCGATGGCGACGACGAAGCTCGCACCAATGGTGGCGCAGCGTTCACGCATGCCCACGATGCCCAGGTGGCCGGCACGGCCACGCACCATCGGCAGCGGCATGCCCTGGCCGTCGTCGATGACGTCAATTTGCAGCTGCTGGGCGTCGCCGTTGAGCACCACCCGGATCAGCGTCGCTTTGGCATGCAACAGCGCGTTGGCCACCGCCTCACGTGCCACCATGAAGGCCGCATATTCCACCTCGGCGGGCCAACGCAGGGCGGCCATGGCCGGGTCCACCTCAAGCAGCAAGTCGGTGTTCAAACCGGCTGCAGGGTAGGCTTCGGACCGCCGGTGTAAGTCGTTCTCAAGGGCCGCGATCAGGCCCATTTCTTCAAGCGAGGGCGGGCGCAAATCCGTCAGAACCTGGCGCACTTCATGCACAGCTTGATCCACAAGGTTTGAGATGAGCTGCCCCTTGGCCATCAGTGCTGCCGACATCTCGTGCACGTGCATGAAAAAGCAGTTGTCCAGGTGCAGCCGCGCCACGGCCAGGGTCTGACCGATGTGGTCGTGCAGCGACTGGGCCAGGCGGTGCGCGGTGTCTCTTTCTTGTGTCAACAAGCGTGCAGCCAGCAGCGAGAGCTCGCTTCTCAGCGTCTCCAGGGCTTGGTCGGCAGCGCGTCTGGCCGTGATGTCGCGCACCACGGCAAGCGTGCGCTGGCCGTCCATCAGGCGCACATTCACTTCGACAAAAAATGGGCTGCCGTCCTTGCGCACCAACTGCAGGGGTTGCATCTGGGCCGGGCCGGCTTCGACCTGCGGCCCCTTGCCCGGCGTGCCGGCGCCGGCTGGCGCAAACCCGATATCGCCCGCATCAAGCAGCTGCAGTTCTTCACGGCTGTAGCCCAGCATCAGCTCCATTTGTTTGTTGACGTACAAAATTCGCCGCCCGCTGTCGGTCAGCAGCACGCCATCGGCCAGCTGTTCGAACAACAGCTGCCGGTAGGCCTCGGAGGCACGCAAAGCCTGCTCGGCGCGCACCCGATCCGTGATCTCGAAGGTTGTGCCTGCCAAATAAGTGGCGCGGCCACGAGCGTCCCAGACCGCCTGGCCATAGGTTTGAAACCAGCGCCACTGGCTGGCGTCTGGACTGGCACGAAACACCGCGTCGTAAGGCAAGCCATAGGCCAGATGGCGACGCAAGACTTGTTTCCATTGCAGCAAATCGTCGGGATGCATCAGCGCCTGAAAGCGCTGGCCAGCCTCTTGCGGCGGCGCTGGCGGCAGGCCGAACAAGGCCCAGAACGCGGGCGGCATGTTCACCTCGCTGCTGCTCGTGTCCCAGTCCCAGACATGGCCTGCGGCAGCGGCCAGGCGGTAGCGCATTTCGCTCATGCGCAGTTCGTGATGGGCGCGCTGATGCTCGGTGACGTCGGTGAAATAGATCGTCATGCCCTCTGGCGAAGGGTAGAGCCGACCTTGCCACGAGCGGCCGAATCTGGTCTTGTAGGCGACGTCCAGCACCGGCTCCTGGGTCTGCATGGACCGCTCAATGGCTTCGTACAAAGGGCTGCCAACCATGTGCGGAAAGACGGCCCAAATTTGTTGGCCCAGCAGCTCACGATCTTCGCCGCCAAAGGCCAGCAAGGCCTTTGCCTGCGCGTTGACGTAAGCAAAGCAAAGCTGCGTATCAAACGCTAGGAAGCCGTCACCCACCCGACCCAGCACCTGGTGCAGGCGATGTTCGGATGCATGCCGCGTCGGCTGCGCTGCGGCGGATGTCCAGCGTGCCAGCCAGCGGCTCATCCAGCCGGGCAGCTGCCAGGCCGTCGCGGCCCTGTTGTTCACGACAGCCTCAATTCAAGGGCCCTGGCTCAGTCTGACGCTGGCCTTGACGCGAGCACAGACCCATTCGCGCTTGCAGGTTCGGCCCAAAGAAGCGACTCATGCAGCACTTTACCGCGCCGTGCTGGCCACCCAGGCACGGCCATCGCCACTGGCCCAGGGGTCACGCACAATGCTGGACCGCCCGCGAAGGCACGTGCACAGCCTGCACATCAATGCGCAGGTGCACAGCCTGCACATCAATGCGCAGGTGCAGGACACCCAGATGGCCACCAGCTTCAATTTTCCGCTTGTCTTGCTGTCCATCGTGGTGGCGATGATTGCTGCTCACGTCAGCGTCGATTTGGCATCCCGTGTGCGCGGCGCCGTGGCCGGGCAGCGTCGGGATTGGTTGATCGCTGGTGCCATGGTGCTGGGCATCGGCATCTGGACCATGCACTTCGTGGGCATGCTGGCGCTGCAAGCTCCGCTTGAACTGGGCTATTCGCTCGGCACCACCTTGGCCTCGATGCTGCCGGCCGTCGCCGCTGCGGCTTGTGCCCTGCAGCTGATTCAACGTCCGCACTTGGGGGGCCGCCAGCTTTGGCTGGGCGGTCTGGTTATGGGCGGCGGCATTGGCGCGATGCACTACATGGGCATGGCCGCGATCACCTTGTCGCCGGTGATGCAATATGCCAGCGGCTGGGTGGTGGTGTCGCTGCTGTTTGGCGTTTCGGGTTCAACGCTGGTGCTGTGGCTGGCCCACCGCACCTATGCCGCCACCAGTCGCGCCCAGCGTGTGCGGCGCAGTTGGCTGAGTGCGGCCGTGGGTGGCTTGATGATTGCGGGCACCCATTACCTGGGCATGGCGGCGGTCAGGATCGACGCCAACAGCATTTGCCTGTCCGGCTACCGGGGCGCCAGCGTGCCGCATGTCTATCAGCCCTGGCTGGTGGCCCTGTCGGTGACGATCGCCGTGCTGGCTGCTTACACGGCACTGGATGTGGCGGCGCGCTTGCGCACGGCGCAGGGCCGGTTGTGGCGGCTGTGGTTGATCGGCGGCGGGTTCGCGATGGGTCTGGGCATCTGGTCGATGCATTTCATCGGCATGATCGCACTCGACATGGGCCGGCCGGTACGTTACGACCTGCCGCTCACGCTCTTGTCGAGCTTGCCGGCTTTTGCAGCCTCGGGGTTTGCGCTGTTCATGATCCAGCGCGGCGAGATCAGTCCACGCATCCTGGGTCTGAGCGGCGTGTTGATGGGCTCGGGCATCGGCGCCATGCACTACATCGGCATGGCGGCACTGCAAATGGCGCAGCCACTGCGTTATGACGCAACGTTTTTCAGCCTGTCGATCCTGGTCGCCATCGCGGCCTCTGTGGCCGCGCTGTGGATCGGCTTGCAAGACCATGGCGGGGACGCGGCGCACGAGATTGGCCTGCGCCGAGTGGGCAGCGCCCTGGTGATGGGATTGGCCATTGCGGGCATGCACTACACCGGCATGAGCGCTTCGCACGTCATGCCCGAGCCGACGCCCGGCAGCGGTGCGCCGGCGGGCCTGGACCCCAACCATGTGGCCGTGTTTGTGGGCGTTGCGACCCTGCTGGTGCTGCTGCTGACTTATGTCGTGGCTTTCTACGATGGGCGGCTTGCCGTGGCCCGCAAGCGCTTCGCCGAACAAGTCATGCAGGCCAGCGAGCAACTGCAATTGCGCGCTGCTGAATTGGCCGAGAACATGACCGCCGACTTGCGTGCAGCGGGGGCCCGCGACCGCCTGCAGGCCAGCATCGTCGAACAGTCCGGCGAAGCCATCATCACGCTGGATTCGAGCAATGTGGTTCAAAGCTGGAACCGTGCCGCGCAAACGCTGTTCGGTTACAACCGCGAACAGATGCTGGGGCGGCGCAGCGACCAAATTGACCCGCAAGACAAAGAAGCCCGGCTCGCGCAGTTGTTAAGCCACCGCCTGCATGGCGATGAAATGCACCGTTTTGCGACCACCCTCATCAGCCCGTCAGGCCAGCGCAAACATGTCTCATCCAGCGTGGCGCCACACAGGGATGCGCATGGAAATTTGGTGGGCACGATTGCCATCGTGCGCGACATCACGCGCGAAGTTGACTCGGAAGAAGCCTTGCGCCGCGAAAAGCGACGTGCCGAAGTCACCGTGCAAGCCATCGCCGATGCTGTCATCGTGGTCGGCGCCACCGGGCTTGTTGAATACATCAACCCCGCGGCCGAAAGACTGCTGGGTGTCGATGCGGCAGTTGCTGAAAACCAGGCGTTTGCCACGCTGGTGCCGCTGCGGCTGCACACCAGCGCCATTGCGCTGGACGATCTGCTGGCCAGGTGCCTGGGCCGGGAAGCCGCCGTGCCTGTGCCTTACGGCACCGTGCTGGTGGGTGCCACCGGGCTTGGCGTGCACGTTGCGGGCACTTTGGCACCGATCCTGGACTTGCTGGGCGCGCCGACCGGCGCCGTGATGATCCTGTCTGCCCAGAGCAGCGACGAGACAAAAAACTGAGCCCTGCCGGCCGCTGCGGCCAGCGCGTTCCAGCGGGCCCCAACGCAGCCGGGCACGTTGGCGTGCAGGGCGGGCCGCGCATTTTTCGGGGCTTGGGTGGGCGCCGATGCAGTGCCGCGACCCAGGTTTTGAGCGGTGTCGGCCCAGCCGCCGCGATCCACCTGCAGCCGCCGATGAGCGCCTGGAATCCGAAGGCCAGGCCATGGCGTGGCTGGGCGAACTCGCGCAGCTGCACCTTTAGGAAAAAACCGCTAAGTTTTGCGGTTATGCAGCGCGGCGCAACGACCGGGCGGTGCACCGGTTCAGCCGCAACACCGGCTGGCGGCGGCGCTAACTTTCATGATGCGGGGCAGCGCCCCGGACCATGAAAGACTTTCACGTCAAGCAGGCCTACCAGATGCGCCACCAGGGTTTGCCACTGCCGGCCACCGTGCCGCCCAGGAAGCTGCTGTTCGGGTAGTTCAGCCGCAGCA
>JAYUPP010000469.1:0-6667 GCA_043760045.1 Betaproteobacteria bacterium | reverse complement strand
AAGTGCTGAACCTGCTGCGCGGTGAACGCCGCACCGGCCGCAGTGCACGCATGTTGTACGAGGTGCTGGGCGACATCTGGGTGGTGCAGCGCAACCCGTATCTTGAAGACGACCTGCTGGACAACCCCAAGCGCCGCAAGCTGCTGATTGAAGCGCTGCATCACCGCTTGAACGAAGTGCAAAAGCGCCGCACCCCGAAAGCCGATGCCGAGCGTGATGCCATGGTGGCCGAGTTGCTGACGGCCGCCAAACAGGCCGTGGAACGGTTTGCGCTGCAGTTCCAGCAGGTGTGGGATCTGCGCAAAACCGCCCGGCATGTGCTGGGCCGGGTGACCGCCAAAGACAACCTGAAGTTCGACGGCCTGTCGCGTGTATCTCATGTGACTGATGCCACCGACTGGCGCGTGGAATATCCTTTTGTAGTGCTCACACCCGACAGCGAAACCGAGATGGCCGCTGTGGTGAAGGGCTGCATCGAACTGGGCCTGACCATCATTCCGCGTGGCGGCGGCACCGGCTACACCGGCGGCGCGCTGCCGCTGACCTGGAAAAGCGCCGTCATCAACACCGAAAAGCTCGAAACCATGAGCGAGGTGGAAATGATGGCGCTGCCCGGCGTGGCACAGCCGGTGGCCACCATTTACAGCGCAGCCGGCGTCGTCACCCAGCGTGTGGCCGACGCTGCAGAACGTGCCGGTTATGTGTTTGCCGTGGACCCCACCAGCGCCGAGGCCAGCTGCATCGGTGGCAACGTGGCCATGAACGCTGGCGGCAAAAAGGCCGTGCTGTGGGGCACTGCGCTGGACAACCTGGCGAGCTGGAAGATGGTGACGCCGCAGGCCGAGTGGCTGGAAGTGACACGCCTGAACCACAACCTGGGCAAGATTCATGACGTGGAGCGCGCCACCTTCGAGCTGAAGTATTTCGACGCCAGCGGCAAGAAGCTGCAACGCACCGAAAGGCTTGAAATTCCCGGCGCTGCATTCCGCAAGGAAGGCCTTGGAAAAGACGTCACAGACAAGTTTCTTGCCGGCCTGCCGGGCATACAAAAAGAAGGCTGCGACGGCCTCATCACCAGCGCCCGCTGGGTGGTGCACCGCATGCCCAAACATGTGCGCACCGTGTGCCTGGAATTTTTCGGCAAGCCCAAAGATGCGGTGCCCAGCATTGTGGAGATCAAGGACTATTTGTTCTCGTTGGCTGGCAAGGGCCCATATGTAGAGGGCAGCGGCCCCACGCCGGTGCTTCCGGTACTTTTGGCCGGCCTGGAACATCTGGACGACCGCTACCTGAAAGCCGTGGGTTACGCCACCAAAAGCAAACGCTCGCTGCAGGGCAGCGGCCTGCCCAAGATGGTGTTGATCGGCGACATCGTCGGCGACGACGAAGACGCCGTCGCCAGGGCTACCAGCGAAGTGGTGCGCATCGCCAATTCACGTTCGGGTGAAGGTTTTGTGGCCGTCAGCGCCGACGCGCGCAAGAAGTTCTGGCTCGACCGCAAGCGCACGGCGGCGATTGCCAAACACACGAACGCGTTCAAGATCAATGAAGACGTGGTGATACCGCTGCCACGCATGGGTGAATACACCGAAGGCATCGAGCGCATCAACATTGAACTGAGCCTGCGCAACAAACTGGAACTGGCGCAGGCGCTGTTGCTGCTGTTTGCGCCCGAAGTCGACGCCAAAACAGGCGCCAAACGCCTGCCGCTGGGCCAAAGCGACGACGCCGGCGACATCCCCAGCGCCGAGCTGCTGGAAGACCGGGTGCAACAAGCCCACGCGCTGATCTCCGTGGTGCAAAAGCAGTGGCAACACTGGCTGGACAACCTGGACGTGGTGCAGCCGGGTGAGGGCGATCAGCCTGATGAAACCGCCTTCGCCCGCCTGCAAGACTGGCGCGACCGCGCCAGTTGGAAGACGCAGATTCTCAAACCCCTGCAGCAGCTTTTTGCCGGCAGTGCCTTCGAGCCCATCCTGGCCGAATGCCGCCGCATCCACGGCGAGGTGCTGCGGGGCAGGGTGTGGGCGGCGTTGCACATGCACGCGGGTGATGGCAACGTGCACACCAACATCCCCGTCAACAGCGACAACTACGCCATGTTGCAAACGGCACATGAAGTGGTGGCGCGCATCATGGCGCTGGCGCGCCAGCTGGGTGGTGTGATCAGCGGCGAACACGGCATCGGCATCACCAAGCTGGAATTTTTGACCGACGCCGAACTGCAGCCCTTTGCCGACTACAAACAGCGGGTTGACCCCGAAGGCCGCTTCAACAAAGGCAAGCTGCTGCGCGGCCGCATGGCAGGCACTCAAAACGCCGACCTGGGCGCCGCCTACACCCCCAGCTTTGGCTTGATGGGGCATGAGTCTTTGATCATGCAGCAAAGCGACATAGGCGCCATTGCCGACAGCATCAAAGACTGCCTGCGCTGCGGCAAGTGCAAACCGGTGTGCGCCACCCATGTGCCGCGCGCCAATTTGCTGTACAGCCCGCGCAACAAGATTCTGGCGACTTCCTTGTTGATCGAAGCCTTCCTGTACGAAGAACAAACGCGGCGCGGCATCAGCGTCAAACACTGGGAAGACTTTGAAGACGTGGCCGACCACTGCACCGTGTGCCACAAGTGCCTGAACCCGTGCCCGGTGACGATCGACTTCGGCGACGTCACGATGAACATGCGCAATTTGCTGCGCAAGATGGGCCACAAGAGTTTTCGGCCCGGTAATGCGGCGGCGATGGCTTTTCTGAACGCCACCCACCCGCAGGCCATCAAGCTGATGCGCAGCGCGATGGTGGGCGTGGGCTTCAAGGCGCAGCGTTTCATCAACGGGCTGTTGAAACCGGTGTCTCTTAAACAAACAACAGCACCACCGGCCACGCTGGGGCCGGCGCCCATCAAAGAGCAGGTCATCCACTTCATCAACAAGAAGATGCCCGGTGGCCTGCCGAAAAAAACGGCGCGCGCTTTGCTCGATATCGAAGACGCGAACTACGTGCCCATCATCCGCAACCCGGTGGCCACCACGGCAGAAACCGAAGCGGTGTTTTATTTCCCCGGCTGCGGCAGTGAACGCCTGTTCAGCCAGGTGGGCCTGGCCACGCAGGCCATGCTGTGGCATGCCGGCGTGCAAACCGTGCTGCCGCCCGGTTACCTGTGTTGCGGCTACCCGCAGCGTGGCAGTGGCCAGGCCGACAAAGCCGAAAAGATGATCACCGACAACCGGGTGCTCTTTCACCGCGTGGCCAACACGCTGAACTACCTGGACATCAAAACCGTGGTCGTCAGCTGCGGCACCTGCTTTGATCAGCTGCAGGGCTACAAGTTTGAAGACATCTTCCCCGGCTGCCGCATTGTGGACATTCACGAATACCTGCTGGAAAAAGGCATCGCGCTAACGCCGGAACAGCAGGGCGGCTACCTTTATCACGACCCTTGCCACAGCCCGATGAAACAGCAGGAGCCGATGAAGACCGTGAAGGCGTTGCTGGGCCCGAACGTCATCAAAAACGAACGCTGCTGCGGCGAAAGCGGCACGCTGGGCGTGACGCGGCCCGACATCAGCACACAGGTGCGTTTTCGCAAGGAAGAAGAGCTGCAGAAGGGTGAAACTGCACTTCGCAGCTTGATGGCCGCGACACCCGGCTTGAGCGCTGCCGCCCAGGCCAACGTGAAAATCCTGACCAGCTGCCCCAGCTGCCTGCAGGGCCTGAAGCGCTATGAAGACGACATGCAAAGTGGCCTTCTGGAAGCCGACTACATCGTGGTGGAAATGGCGCGCCTGATGCTGGGTGAAAACTGGCTGCCCGACTATGTGGCGCGGGCCAACAGCGGGGGCATAGAGCGGGTGCTGGTTTAACGGGCGGGAATTCAGCCCCGCGCCCAAACCCGGCACCCGCCCCTGCGCTGGGCAGGCCTGGCTGCAATGAGTTTTGTGACCAGGCGCTACAGCCGTCTGGCTTGTTGAGGCGGGATACGCGAGGCGGGATTGAAGTGCCGGCCACACGGGTGCCGGGTACAGCTTGTGCACCGTACACTGCGCCAACGTCCAGCAAGCGGTGCGCTTGCCCAGAGGGGTGCCGTGCGCCACCCCCGCCACCACCCCCGCCACCCCCGCCACCGCCACCGCCAGCACCACCCAGAGCGCCGTTGCGCAACGACCCTGAAGCACATCATGACCACCCCCACCCCACGCGCCCCCAACCCCACCACCTTGACCGTGCACCAAGCCAGCCGCGTGCTCGAAGTGGCCTTCGAAGACGGCGCTCACTTCCGCATTCCTGCTGAGCTGATGCGTGTGTACAGCCCCTCAGCCGAAGTGCAGGGCCACGGCCCCGGGCAGGAAGTGCTGCAAACGGGCAAGCGGCTCGTGGGCATCTCCGACATCCAGGCCGTGGGCCACTATGCCGTGCAGCCGCGTTTCAGCGACGGCCACGACACCGGCATCTTCAGCTGGGACTATCTGTACCACCTGGGCGTTAACGAAACCGAGCTGTGGGCCCGCTATGAAAAGCGCCTGCAAGCGGCGGGTGCCGACCGCGACACTGCAACGCCTGCCGTTGCTGCTGCCGGCGGTGGCGCGTGCAAGTCGCACTGACCTCACGCAAACATTCGGCTCAGCATGGCCCAAACCCACTTCGGTTTTCAAACCGTAGACGAACAAGATAAAGCCACTCGCGTGAGGGGTGTGTTTGACAGCGTGGCCAGCCGCTATGACGTGATGAACGACGTGCTGTCGATGGGCCTGCATCGCGCCTGGAAGGCCTACACCGTGGCCGTGGCTGCCGTGCAGCCCGGCTGGCAGGTGCTTGACATCGCAGGCGGCACCGGCGACCTGGCCCGCGCCTTCGCGCGCCAGGCCGGCGCGCAAGGCCAAGTGGTGCTGACCGACATCAATGAAAGCATGCTGCGTGTGGGCCGTGACCGCTTGCTGGACGAGGGCCTGGTGTTGCCCACCGTGGCCTGCGACGCTGAAAAACTGCCCTTTGCCAGCAACAGCTTCAACCTCGTCAGCGTGGCTTTTGGTCTGCGCAACATGACTCGTAAAGAAGCCGCGCTGACTGAAATGTGCCGCGTGCTGCGCCCCGGTGGCCGCCTGTTGGTGCTGGAATTTTCCAAGCCCGCCGCGCTGCTTCAGAAACCGTATGACTGGTATTCATTCAAGCTCATGCCCTTGCTGGGCCAACTGATTGCCAATGATGCCGACAGCTACCGCTACCTGGCCGAAAGTATCCGCATGCACCCCGACCAGGCGACGCTGAAAGCCCTGATGCAGGGCCAAGGGTTTGGGCATGTGGACGTGCACAACCTGGCCGCGGGGGTGGTGGCGCTGCATGTGGGTGTCAAGTGTTGAGAGCGGGCGACTGCGTTTGAAGGCAACCGCAAGAAGCAATGCAGACTTGCAATTCAATCTTCAATTGGTATCACAAATTGATATCACGAATCGACATCATTGCCGTGTGAATACGAAGCAGCGCTAGGTTCTTGCGGCCAACTTCTCCACGCCCACCTTGGCATGGATCGTTTTTGCAGACATCGAGTCCCTCGTGAAGACCCGGGGCGGCACGGTTTGGCGCGGGAAGGTTCGCGCGTCAGTGTCCAGTTGCAGGGCGAAGAGTGGCGCTGCCACCGCCCGCACCCTGGCAAAGTGGCCAAGCGTTATCAGGTCGAACAGGCGCGTGATCTGCTTGATCGCGCAGCAGTGCATCCATGAACCGCATGAGCCATCAGGGCTACACGGCCCGCATCGAATACGACGAAAGGAACCATATTTTTGTGGGACGAATTCTCGGTATTCGAGCCATCATCAGCTTCCAGGGGCAGTCGGTAAATGAGCTTCGCAAGGAGTTTGAGCGTGCCATCGACGACGATTTGGCAGAATGCGCCGAGAAGGCTGTAAGCCCTGAAAAACCTGCATCAGGCAAACTCTTGCTGAGAGTCGCCCCCGAGGTGCATGGTCGCGCTTTGGTTGTCGCCCAAGCATCCGGCAAAAGCCTTGATCATGGGGTGTCGGAAGTGCTGGAACGGGCCGTCACCGCTGAAGCCTGAGCCGAGGGAGCCCGCGCGCACCGAGTGCCAGAGACGACAACGTTACCTGTCTGACACAGGTGTGAACTAGTGCCGCCCAGTAGGCCCTCCGCCCCCGGCCGGGGGCTTGACTGCGAGCATTGAGCAAAGCGCCGCAAGCTACACTTGGGCGTTCGGTTGCCAAGGTAGAAACCCGCAGGCTTTGCCATGTACTGGCGGTGCAAGGCGAACAGGGTTCGCAGCGACTTCAGATCGCGTGGCTGGCACCGGAAACAAGCCCCAACACGCCTCTTCCAACTGCCAGGTTGCGGCGCAAAAAAATTGAGGATTGCACATGACCCGCAAGACACGTTCATTCACACCGTTAGCCCGTGAACAAGGCCTGGCCATGCGTCGTTGCCTTACCGTGTTGGCTGTTGCCAGCCTGGCCCTGGTGGCCGCATGCGGTGACAAAAAAGAAAAAAGCGCCACGCAAACGGCGGCCAAGGTCAACAAAGACGAAATCACTGTTCACCAGATCAACTTTGTGCTGCAGCAGCAGCGCGGCCTGAAGCCTGAACAGGCCGACGCGGCCAGCAAACAAATACTTGAGCGCCTGGTTGACCAGCAGCTGGCCTTGCAACGTGCCGACGACATGAA
>JAYUPP010000468.1:0-2658 GCA_043760045.1 Betaproteobacteria bacterium | reverse complement strand
GTGCGGAACCTTGTGCTGGCGCCGGGTGCTGATATTGATCCGAAAGGTAGCGATTGGCCAGCATCACGGGATACTTGATTGTGCATAGACTCTATGCGACCATCCGTATGGTGAAACGACCCGAATTCGACACCATTGATCTTCGCCTCATCCGGGTTCTGCACACCGTGATCCTTGAACGCAGTGTTTCGCGCGCCGCACTCAAGCTGTCCAGCACACAGCCTGCGGTCAGTGCCCAGCTGAAGCGATTGCGCGTGCTGACCGGTGACCCATTGCTGGTGCGTGCGGGCCAGCACATGCAACCCACCGCCACCGCTTTGCAATTGCTGGACCCGGCGGCGCGTTTGCTGCAGGACGCCGAGCGCCTGTTCAGCCGCCACAGCCGCGTGCTGCGCGCGGCACCCTTCGAAGCCGCGTCGGCCGAGGGGCTGTTCCGCATCGCCGCCAGCGACTACCTCGACCCACTCTTCCTGCCGCGTCTGGTGGCGCACATCAAGCGCAGCGCGCCCGGCGTGCGGCTTGAACTGATGCCGCTGACGCAGGACTACGACTACCGCCGCCATTTGGGCGCGGGTGACGTTGACCTGGTCATCGGCAACTGGTTGAAACCACCCGAAGAACTCCATCTGGGCCGCCTGCTCAGCGACGACGTGGTGTGCCTGGTGGCCGAAGACCACCCGGCGCTGCGCAGAAACTGGACGGTGCAGAAGTACCTGGACAACGAACACGTGGCCCCCATGCCCATGAGCCCCGGCGCCCTGGGCGTGATCGACGAACACCTGCTGGCCAGCGGTGCGCAGCGCCGCATCGTGGTGCGGGCATCGCACTTCAGCCTGATCCCGCTGATGGTGGCGCAAAGCCTGCTGGTGCTGACCACCGGGCGCCTGTTCTGCAGCCGCTATGTGGGCACGCTGCCGGTGAAGATCGTGCGCTGCCCGGTGGCCTTCCCGCCGCTCAACTATTACCAGCTGTGGCACGAGCTGACCCACTCCGCGCCCAGCATGCGCTGGTTCCGCGAGCAAGTGCGCGACGTCGCGCGGCAGCTCAGCAGCAGCAGCCTGCCGCAAAGGCGTGCTGCATGAAGACTCTTGATGAGACTCGCTGCATGAAACTTGCCGCATGAGACTTGCCGCATGAACCTTGCGATTCGCGCCGACCTGCTGGACTTCACGGCCACCCCGTCCTGGGGCAGCCCCAGTCTGCACGGTGTGCGCTACCGCCCCGACCACTGGCTGCTGGTGGGCGACGACGGCCGCATCCAGGGCGCGCAGCAGGACGACCCGGGGCCCGACTGGCAGCGCCTTGACCACCGGGGCCGGTTGCTGATGCCAGGCTTTATCGACAGCCACGTGCACTCGGCGCAGATCGACGTCATCGGCTGCTGGGGCGCGAGCCTGCTGGACTGGCTTCAAACCTACACCTTCCCAGCCGAAATGCGCCACGCCGACCCCGCCGTGGCGCAGGCTGGCGCAGGCTATTTCCTGGACGCCCTGCTGGCCCACGGCACGACGGCGGCGGGGGTCTTCCCCACCGTGCACAAGACCTCAGTTGACGCACTGTTTGCAGCCGCCAGCGAACGTGGCATGCGCATCATTGCCGGCAAGGTGTTGATGGACCGCAATGCGCCACCCGAACTGTGCGACGACGTGGTGGCTGCAGAACGCGACTGTGAAAACCTGATCCAGCGCTGGCACGGCCAAGGCCGCAACGCGTATGCGGTGACGGTGCGCTTTGCCGTCACGAGCACACCCGAACAGCTGGCGATGGCGGGCGAACTGTGCCGCCGCCACCCGCGCGTCTACATGCAAACGCACGTCGCTGAAAACTCGGACGAGGTGCGCTGGGTGGCTGAACTATTTCCCGCCGCGCGCAGCTATCTCGACGTCTACCGCAGCGCCGGCTTGCTGCACGAACGCGCCGTGCTGGCGCATGGCCTCTGGCTCGACGCCCACGACCGCGCGTTGCTGCGCGATACCGGGGCCCACATCGCGCACAGCCCCAGCAGCAATCTGTTCCTGGGCAGTGGCCTCTTCGACTGGCAGGCTGCGGTGGACAGCGGTCACCGCGTCAGCGTGGCCAGCGACGTCGGCGGTGGCACCAGCCTGAACATGCTGCGCACACTGGCCGACGCCTACCGCGTGCAGGCTCTGCGCGGCAGCCCGCTCAACGCATGGTCGGCGCTGCACGCCGCCACACGCGGCGCGGCCGAGGCGCTGGGCCTGGCCAGCGAGATCGGCACGCTCGACACCGGTTTGCTGGCCGACGTGGTGGTGTGGGACTGGGCCGTTGGCAGCGTCGCCGCACAGCGTGACGCCGTTGCCCGTGGCGCGGTGCAGGGCGTGCCGCCGCAGCCCCTGCACGCACGTGTTTTCGCGTGGATGATGCTCGGTGACGAGCGCAACGTCGTCGCCAGCTTTGTCGCCGGCCAGCCGCGTTTTGAGCGTGCGCAGGGTTAGAGCCATGCTGCGGCTCGAACTCACCGGCATCAGCAAGCAGTACCCAGCGGTGCGCGCCAACGACCGCATCTCGTTGCGCGTCAAGCCCGGCCAGATTCACGCTGTGCTCGGTGAAAACGGCGCCGGAAAAAGCACGCTGATGAAGATCATCTACGGCGCCGTGCAGCCCGACGAGGGCCAGATCCACTGGAACGGCGAAGCC
>JAYUPP010000467.1:0-2658 GCA_043760045.1 Betaproteobacteria bacterium | reverse complement strand
CCAGCTGCCCAAACCCGACACCCAGTTCCCGGGCGCCTTTTGTCTGTTGTGTATGGCCGTGGCCAACGGCGCCCATTCCACGCTGAGCAAGGAAGTGCAGAGCTTCAGCACCGCCGAACTGAAACCGCTGCCGGCGGAACTGGTGACGCTGCTCAGGAAGCAGGGCCTGGACGCGATGCTGATCGACGAGCCGCTGAAACTGGCCGACCTGCCCGACCTGGGGGCCAGCGACCCCGCCAACAAGACGCGCAAGAACTTTGGCGCGCTGAAGGCCAAACACCAGCTTGACCGCTTGCTGCTGGTGGACATCAGCGTGCTGGGTGTCTGGCGTTCGTATTCGGCCTATGTGCCGCAGGACGTGCCCAAGGCGGTGCTGATGGGCAGCGCGTCGCTGATCGACCTGAGCAACCACGCGCTGGAATGGTTCCTGCCGCTTTCGGTGTCGCGCGCGGCAGAGGGCACCTGGGACGAACCGCCGAATTTTCCCGGCTTGAGCAATGCCTACTACCAGGTGCTGGAAAGTGGCATGGACCAGGTAAAAAAGCCGTTCGTCAAATAGGCGCAGCGTGAGGACCTCGCCTTGGCCCGCTGTGGCCACTGCGGCTGCTGTTCCCGCTGTGCCCGCTGTAGCCGCTGCGGCCATGTGGGTGCTGGCGGCCGCACGTTTTCGATGGGCGCTGCTGCTGCTGCTGCTGTTTGCGGCCCCCGCAGCCGCCCAGCCCAGCTTGTGGTTGAAGCCCACTGCGGTCGCCCAGACGCAGTGGCGCGGCATGCTGCCCACCGAAGGCAGCGGTGTCGCGTCGGGGGTGTTGATCGGGCCTTACCCCGTGTTCGGCGTAGTGGGTCTGCTGGCGGCCATCGCAACCCACGCGGCCATCAGCCAAAGTGTGCAGACGTCGCAACGCCAGCGCGAACAGGAAGAGGCCGACAAGGTGCTGGACAGCTACCGCGCGGCTTTGCAGGCCTGGCCCAGTTCCGCGCTGTGGGCGGCAGCGGCAGAGCAGGCACCAGCGCCATCAAGCTTGAAACTGTGGAGCGACGGCGCTGCCGCCGCTGCGCACGAACCCACCGTCGAAGCCCAGCCCGTGTTCACGATGGCCCAAGACGAAGCTGTGTTGATCGTCGACGTGGCCGTGAAGCTGGTGCCCGCAGCGGGCGCGCCCCAGCAGTCCAGTGTGGTGCGGGTGGTGTCTTCACCGCACGACGCTGCCGACGCGCGCGTTTTCTGGTCGGCCGACGAGGCCCGCCGCCTGAAGGCCACCGCTGCGGCCATGCTGGCGCATGCCGTGCAACTGGCGCAGCAGCATCCGCTGCCGGCCGCCGCTACCAGCGCGGGCCGTGAAGCTGCAGCAGTGGCAGCGCGGCCGCAAGGAAGACCACAAGATCGACCACAAGATCACTCACAAGACCAGCCACCAGAGCCGCCCATGCGCACCTACCGCTACCTGCAGGGCAGCCTGGAGCGCAGCGAACGTGCGCAGATGTTGGCCGGCGACTGCACCCGCGCTGTGCTGCGCACGCTGCGCGCGGGCTTGCTGTCGGTGCCGCTGCGTCCGGCGCCAGACGGCAGTTGCACGCGCAGCGCTGCTTTTTAGCGGCGATCCGCACGCCCCCGCCCACCCTCGGCGCGCCATGCACGCCCGGCCACTGCGGCGTGACGGCGGCGCGCCGGCACGGGGGTGGCTGCACGGCTGTGGCCCTGACTTGCCTACACTGCGCTCATCTCACCTGCACCTGCACCCGCACCCAGGCCCACCCCATGCGCATTGACTTCGTTTCCGACATCGCCTGCCCCTGGTGTGCCGTGGGGCTGAACGCGCTGGAAAAGGCCTTGCAGAACATCGGCGGCGACATCCCGGTGGACCTGCACTTCCAACCCTTCGAGCTGAACCCGACGATGGGCCCGGAAGGTGCCGACGCCGGCGAATACCTCAAAAACAAGTACGGCATGGGCGACGAGCAGTTGGCCAGCAACCGGGAGTCCATCCGCGCACGGGGCGCCGAGGTGGGTTTTGTTTTTGGCGACCGCATGCGCGTCTGGAACACCTTCGACGCCCACCGCCTGCTGCACTGGGCGGCGCTGCAGGGCCCTGGCGATGGGCCGCAGCCCGACCGCGCGCGGGCGCTGAAACACGCGCTGCTGCAGGCCTATCACGGCGCGGGCCGCAACCCGGCCGACCCGGCGGTGCTGAAAGAACTGGCCGCCGCCGTGGGCCTGGACCCCGACGCCGCAGCGCAGGTGCTGGCCAGCGACGCCTACACCGCCGAAGTGCGTAACGCCGAAGGTGAGTGGCAGCGGGCCGGCATTCAGTCGGTGCCGGCCACGGTGGTGAACCGGCGCCATTTGATATCGGGTGGCCAGCCGGTGCAGGCCTTTGAGGAAGCGCTGCGGCGCATTGCGGCGGAGGGTTGAAAAGCCCGCCCTTGCCATGACGCTGCTGGCCGTTGAAGACCTGCACGTCACGCTGCAAACCGCACGCGGCCCCGCCGACGTGCTGCGGGGGGTGTCATTCACGCTGCAGCGCGGCCAGACGCTGGGGCTGATTGGTGAATCGGGCTGCGGCAAAAGCATCACCGCGCTGGCGTTGATGGGGCTGCTGCCCGAACAGGCGCGCACCACCGGTGCCATTCACTTCGACGGCCAGGACCTGACCCAAA
>JAYUPP010000466.1:0-2664 GCA_043760045.1 Betaproteobacteria bacterium | reverse complement strand
GCTGGCACCTGGACATGGAAGAGTTCCTGGAACTGCGCAAGAACACCGGCGACGACCGCCGGCGCACGCACGACATGAACACCGCCAACTGGATCCCCGACCTCTTCATGCGCCGTGTCGTGGAAGGCGGTCAGTGGACGCTGTTTTCACCCAGCACCTGCCCCGACCTGCACGACAAATTCGGCAAGGCTTTTGAAGACGCCTACACGGCCTATGAAGCGAAGGCCGACCGCGGCGAGATCAAGCTCTTCAAACGCGTTGAGGCCAAAGACCTGTGGCGCAAGATGTTGTCGATGTTGTTTGAAACCGGCCACCCCTGGATCACCTTCAAAGACGCCTGCAACGTGCGCAGCCCGCAGCAGCATGTGGGCGTGGTGCACTCGTCCAACCTGTGCACCGAAATCACGCTGAACACCAGCGACACCGAGATTGCCGTTTGCAACCTGGGCAGCGTGAACCTGCCGCAGCACCTGAAAGACGGCACCGACGCCGCAGGCGGCGCCTTGAAGGTCATCGACCAGGCCAAGCTCAAGCGCACCATTGCCACGGCGATGCGCATGCTGGACAACGTCATCGACATCAACTACTACGCCGTCAAGAAGGCCCGCGACAGCAACCTGCGCCACCGCCCGGTGGGCCTGGGCATCATGGGCTTTCAAGACTGCCTGTATCAGTTGAAGGTGCCCTACGCCAGCCAGCAGGCGGTGGAATTCGCCGACAGCAGCATGGAAGCCGTGTGCTTCCACGCCTATTGGGCCAGCACCGAACTCGCCGAAGAGCGCGGCCGCTACAGCAGCTATCGCGGCAGTTTGTGGGACCGCGGCATCCTGCCGCAGGACTCGCTGGATATGTTGAGCGAGCAGCGGGGCGGCCACCTCGAAGTGGACCGCAGCTCGACGCTGGACTGGGCGCCGCTGCGCGCGCGCATCGCCGCGCACGGCATGCGCAACAGCAACTGCGTGGCCATCGCGCCCACCGCCACCATCAGCAACATCATCGGCCTTGATGCGTCCATCGAACCCAGCTTCGGCAACCTGTCGGTGAAGAGCAACCTGTCGGGCGAATTCACCATCATCAATGAATACCTGGTGCGTGACTTGAAGCGCCTGGGTTTGTGGGACGACGTGATGGTGATGGACCTGAAGCACTTCGACGGTTCACTGCGCCCCATCGACCGCGTGCCTGAAGACCTGAAGCGCCTGTACAGCACGGCCTTCG
This sequence comes from Betaproteobacteria bacterium, assembly GCA_043760045.1. Classification (GTDB taxonomy): domain Bacteria; phylum Pseudomonadota; class Gammaproteobacteria; order Burkholderiales; family Burkholderiaceae_C; genus Rubrivivax. The sequence continues at coordinate 1,446 of JAYUPP010000466.1, read as the reverse complement.
AAGTGGATGCCACCTGGCTGGTGGAGGCCGGCGCACGACGTCAGAAGTGGATCGACCAGGCGCAGTCGCTGAACATCTACATGGCCGGCGCTTCGGGCCGCAAGCTTGATGAAACCTACAAGCTGGCCTGGCTGCGCGGCCTGAAAACCACCTACTACCTGCGCACCACCAGCGCCACCTATTCTGAGAAGTCCACGGTCTCGCACGGTGCCTTGAATGCGGTGTCCATCGGGCATGGTGCGGCACCCGGTTCGCCGTCGCTGGCGGCAGCGCCAAACGCCGCCGCGGGTGCGCAGGGCCTGTCTTCAGTGCCGGCCACTGACATCAAGTTCTGCGCCATTGATGAGCCTGATTGCGAGGCCTGCCAATGACCAAGGGCGCGCCGATGGCTCGTGAATTTCCGAGCCGAAAAAACAGCGTGAAGAAGGCCCGTCGGCGCACCGCATTTCAAGTCGGCGATGCTCTGCTGCAACAACGAGTTGGCCGCGATGTCAACAGTGCTTGGTGTTCGCGCGCAACACCCAGATAATCAAAACATACGGGACATAAAAACTCATGCTGGTCTGGGAAGAAGAAGTCAAGTCACATCCACCTGCTTTGCCAAAGGCGCCCCCACTGGTGCCGAGGTTAGAAGCTGTGCTGCACACGCCAACGGTGCGTACACCGGTGGCGTCCCTTGGTGCCGGCGCTGCGGCGTCTGCGCCTGCGGCGGGGGCACCCACCGCGAGCACGATCACGATCACGAGCGCGACCGCGACCACAAGCACGAGCGCGACCGCGACCACAAGCACGAGCGCGACCACGAGCACCCGGCGCGTCAACGCGGCCGACAAACGCATCATCAACGGCCAGACCGACGTCAACCAGCTGGTGCCCTTCAAGTACAAGTGGGCCTGGGAAAAATACCTGTCCACCTGCGCCAACCACTGGATGCCGCAAGAGGTGAACATGTCGCGCGACATCGCGACCTGGAAAGACCCCAACGGTCTGACCGAAGACGAGCGCCGCATCATCAAGCGCAACCTCGGTTTTTTTGTCACCGCTGACTCACTGGCGGCCAACAATATTGTGCTGGGCACCTACCGCCACATCACCGCACCCGAGTGCCGTCAGTTCTTGTTGCGGCAGGCCTTTGAAGAGGCCATCCACACCCACGCCTACCAGTACATCGTTGAATCGCTCGGCCTGGATGAAAGCGAAATCTTCAACGCTTATCACGAGGTGGCGTCCATCCGTCAGAAAGACGAGTTCCTGATCCCGTTCATCGACGCGATCATGGACCCGCACTTTCACACCGGCACCCCGGAAACCGACCAGACGCTGCTGAAGAGCCTGATCGTCTTTGCGTGTCTGATGGAAGGCCTGTTCTTTTACGTTGGCTTCACGCAGATTTTGGCGCTGGGCCGGCAGAACAAGATGACGGGCGCTGCCGAGCAATACCAGTAC
>JAYUPP010000465.1:0-6694 GCA_043760045.1 Betaproteobacteria bacterium | reverse complement strand
GCGATGCATTCGTTCGTCAGGCCAGGCGCAAACCGCAGCCATCGTCTTTTCTATGGCGAGGATTTGCAACGACGCATGGCGGACGAAGGCGCGGTTTCGGGTATCGAAATTTGCGCGGCACGACACCAGACTGAAAACCGAGCCCGAGAACACGCACCATGCAAGCCGAACTGAACGAACGCCTCAGCCGCATCGGCCCCGGCACCCCCTGCGGCGAGCTGATGCGCCGCTACTGGCAGCCGGCTGCATTGCTGGACGAAGTCAAACCGCAACACGACCCGCGCCTGCACCAGCGGCCGCTGAAGGCGGTGCGTCTGCCGGGGCAGGACCTGGTGCTGTTCAAGACCGACGCCGGCCAGTGGGGCCAGCTGGACCGCGACTGCCCGCACCGGGGTGCCGACCTCTCGTTTGCACGTTTTGAAGGCGACGGCATACGCTGCCCTTTTTACGGCTGGAAGTTTGCCGCCGACAGCCGTTGCCTGGAGACACCGGCCGAGCCTGCAGTCAACGGCCAGCCCAGCCGTTTGTGTGCACGTGTGCGCCAGCGCAGTGGCCCGGTGCTTGAACGCAGCGGCGTGCTGTGGGCTTATCTGGGCCCGCAAGATATGCCGCCCCCCCGCACTGCCCGCCTGCGACGCCTTCAACGCACCCGCCAGCCACAGCTTCGCTTTCTAAGGCCTGTGGCATTGCAACTGGCTGCAGGCCATGGCAGTGGGCTTCGACCCGACGCAGCCCAGCTTTCTGCACCGCTATTTGCATGACGCACCGGTGCACGGCGCGGCACAGCCTGACAACTAAGGCCGCCAGTTCCGCGCTGAAAGCGTGGGCGCCGTAGACGGCCAGCGCTGGCCGATGACGCGGGTGGTGCGCGAGTTCTGCCGCCCGGACATCCATATCGAAGACGTGGCACCGGGCCTCATGCGCCTGACGGCGCTGCGTGTGATGACCGAGCAGCTGACGCACCTGCGCGTCACCCACGCGGCCTTTCCGCACACCTTCGTGATTCCGCTGCCGCCCACCATCACCATCACGCAGCTGCATGTGCCGGTGGACGACACGCACACCTACTGGTACAGCTTCTTCACGAGTGATGCCGAGCCGCTGGACCACAACACCATGCGCAGCCAGCGCCGGGCGCACATGACGCTGCCCGAGCACGTGCATGGTCAGCACCGTGCTGATGAAAGACAGCTCTGACCGCACGGCGTTCCAGGTGCTTGCGCCCGGCGCCACGGCCGCGCTGCACGGCCTGCCGGGCGCCCACAACGTGCTGCTGCCCGACCCCAGCAGCCTGGTGTGCCTGCCCTGGGTGCGCGTGAAGCGGGCTTGCCTGAAGCGGGCGGCGGCTTGGCGCCCGGCGATGCGCGTCACACGCTCGGTGATGTCGGCGCCTTCTGGCTGGCCGGCCTGCTGCATCACGCGCGCGGCATGACCGCCCTGTGCGCACCCACGCTGCTGGCCTACGGCCGCTGCCAAGGCAGGGTGATGGCACCGCAGGCAGCAGTGTGGGGGCCTGACAACCGGGGCGCGATGCTGCGCGTGCCGGGCACGCCGCGCGACACGGCCACGCGCATGGCTGCGGCGGGAATACTTTGGTCGGTACTGAAAAGCCAACGCCAACGCCAACGCCAACGCCAAAGCCAAAGCCAGAGCCAAAGCCAGACGCCGTCTGACGCCGACGTCTGACGCCGCCGCGCACAGCCCGTACACCACCTACCCGGTAAAACTTTTGGCATCGTGATATGGACGCCGTACTCATTTCAACCAAAGGCCAGATCGTCTTGCCCATCGCCGTGCGTCGTGCGCTGGGGCTGCAACCCGGTATGCGAGTGAAGGTCAATCTGGACGGCAAAAGGGGCGGTGCTGACCGCTGCGCCCAAGCGGGGGGCCAGGGCCCTGGAGCTGTTGGCAGGCCTGGGCAACGTGACGTTGCACGAGCGCGATGCCGTGCTGGCAGCCGCCCAACGCGCAGCACAAGGTTTCGACTTCGCTGACGCCCTGCACCACGCGCTCAGCACCGGGTGCGACGACTTTGTGACGCTCGACGCCGACCTGGCACGCCGCGCGGCGCGGGCCCAGGAGGCTGCACCTGCGGTGACGCTGTTGTGAGCGGCGTGTTTCAACGGGCGTGTTTCAACGGGCGTGTGCGACCTCAATGTGATGCGGAACCTTGAGCGCCGTTGAAGTTCTGTTTCCCGTCAGGAACTGCTGGCAAGCCCCCCCCCCAGGCAAGCCCTGAGTCTTCGCAGCCTGCGCCGGCCGTGACAATAAAAGCCTTAACAGCGGCCCCAGGGGATGTGCATGCGGTGGTTGGAATCGGGGGCCAAGGCTTGCGCCATCCTGGCCGGTTTGTTGCTGACCTTCATCACGCTGATGACCTGCATCAGCGTCATCGGCCGCAACACGGTGGGCTGGACGCTCAGCGGCGACTTTGAACTCTCGGGCTCTGCTGCCGGTGCTGCGGTGGCGCTGTTCCTGCCCTGGTGCCAGTTTCGGCGCAGCAACATCACTGTTGACTTCTTCACGAGCAAAGCCACCGCGGCCACGCAACGCAACTTGGACCGCCTGGGCGCGCTGCTGCTGGCGCTGGCCATGGCGTTGATGACGTGGCGCACGGCGGTGGGTGGGCTGAACGCCTGGAAAAGCGGTTCGGGTTCGATGATGCTGGGCTTCCCGGAGTGGATCGTCTACCTGGTGATGGTGCCGCCGCTGGCGCTGACGGCGGTGATTGCGCTGGCGCAGGCCATCCAGGGTTTTGAGCCCGAGGCCGGCGCATGAGCCCCATCACTCTGGCGCTGCTGATCTTCGCGTTGATGCTGGTGCTGATGGCACTGCGCACGTCCATTGCCATTGCCATGTTTGTGGCCGGCGCGGCCGGTTATGTGTTGCAGGCTGGCTGGTTGCCCTTGTCCAACTTCTTGAACACCCAGGCATTCGCGCGTTTTGCCAGTTACGACCTGAGCGTGATTCCGCTTTTCATCTTGATGGGCAACTTCGCCACACAAGGCGGCATTTCGCGCGCACTGTTTCAGTTTGCCGCCGCCGTGATGGGCCGCTTCAAAGGCGGGCTGGCGATGGCCAGCATCATGGCCAGCGCGGCCTTTGGTGCCATCTGCGGCTCGTCGGTGGCAACCGCAGCCACCATCACGCAAGTGGCCCTGCCCGAGATGCGCAAACACGGTTATTCAGGCCGCCTGGCCACCGGCACTTTGGCCGCCGGCGGCACGCTCGGAATCCTGATTCCGCCTTCGGTGCCGCTGGTCATCTACGCCATCCTGACCGAGCAGAACATCGCCAAGCTGTTTGCCGCCGCCATGGTGCCCGGCATCATCGCGATGCTGGGCTACATGGCGGCAGTGGCCATCTACGTGCGGCTGGTGCCGGGCCAGGCACCCGAACACGACGAAGCACCGCCGATCAGCGCCGAATCGCTGCAAGGCATCTTGCCCATAGCCGTCATCTTCATCATCGTGTTTGGTGGCATCTACGGCGGCAAATTCACGCCCACCGAAGGCGCTGCGGTGGGCGCTGCGGCCACCTTTGTGGCCGCGTTACTGAAACGCGAAATCACCTGGGCCGGCTTCAAGAAATGCTTCTACGCCACGGCCGAAAGCAGCGCGATGATCTTCATGATCTTCCTGGGCGCCGACCTGATGAATTCGGCTTTGGCCTTGACGCAAGTGCCGGCCCAGCTGAGCGCGGTGGTGCAAGGTTTTGGCCTGCCGCCGCTGATGGTGGTGAGCGCCATTTTGTTGTTCTATGTCGTGCTGGGCGCGGTGATGGACGAGCTGAGCATGATCTTGCTGACCATACCGATCTTCTTTCCCATGGTGATGGGCCTGGACTTCGGCATGGCCAAAGAAAGTGTCGCCATCTGGTTCGGCATCATGGTCTTGATGACGGTGGGTTTTGGCCTGCTGGCGCCGCCCGTGGGGTTGAATGTGTATGTCGTCAACGCGATGGCCAAAGACGTGCCGATTGCCGAGAGTTACCGCGGCGTGATGCCCTTCCTGGTCAGCGACACGCTGCGCACGCTGCTGCTGCTGTTTTTCCCCGCCATTTCTTTGTGGCTGGTGAAATATGTGGGGTGAACCCTGACAGCTTTGCAGCCGCGCGCCCGTTAGCTTCTCGTCCGGTTTTTTTGCATTTTTCCCTCTCATTCCCAATGGAGAACTTCGCCATGAAACGCCGTTCATTTGTTCAAGCTGCTGCTGCGTCAGCGCTGGGCGTGCCCCACCTGGCCGGCCTGGCCCAGCAAGCCGTAACGCTGAAGTTCCACACCTTCATGTCGCCGCTGAGCAATGTCTGGCTGGGCATGCACAAGCCGTGGATGGAAAAGGTGGAAAAAGAATCGGCCGGCCGCATCAAGTTCGAGGCCTACCCTGCCATGCAGCTGGGCGGCACGCCGGTGCAGCTGTACGACCAGGCGCGCGACGGCGTGGTGGACGTGGTGTGGACACTGCCCGGCAACAACGCCGGCCGCTTTCCGCGCATCGAAGCTTTTGAGCTGCCGTTCATGATGAACAACGCCGAAGCCACGTCGAAAGCCTATTGGGAATATTTCCAGACCCAGTGCCCCGACGAGTTCAAGGAAACGCAGGTGTTGGCGCTGCATGTACACGGCCCCGGCATGTTCCACACCGTGAACAAACAAATCAAAAGCGCGGCCGACCTGAAGGGCCTGAAGATGCGCGGCCCCACGCGCCAGGTGACGAAGCTGCTGGCCAGCGTGGGCGCCACGCCGGTGGGCATGCCGCTGCCGCAAATTCCCGATGCACTGAGCAAAGGCACCATCGACGGCTGCGTCATTCCTTGGGAAGTGGTGCCCTCGGTGAAGGTGCACGAGCTGACGAAGTTCCACACCGAATTCCCGGCCACGAGCCCGGCGCTGTACACCACCACGTTTGTGATGGCGATGAACAAAGCGAAGTACGAGGGCCTGGCGCCCGACCTGAAAAAGGTGATGGACAACAACTCGGGCCTGGCCACGTCAGCGTGGCTGGGCAAAACGCAGCAAGGCAACGACCCGAGCGGCCGCAAGAGCGCCACCGACCGCAACAACACGCTGTACACCTTGACGGCCGAGCAGACGGCCGAATTTGTCAAGCTGTCGGCGCAGATCGACGACGAGTGGGTGGCCGACATGAACAAACGCGGCTTCAACGGCAAGGCGCTGCTGGACGCGGCGCGCGCGCTGATCAGCAAACACGCACGCACCTGATGGGCCACACGATGAAATTCAAGTTCAGCGTGGTGGCAGGCCACACGGCCCGCAGCTTGTCGCGCTGCGTGGCAGCCGCTGGGGTGGCCGCTTGCTGCAGCACCGTGTCGGCGCAGACCGACGCATTGGCCAAGGCCGCTGCCGAAAAAGGTGCGGTGGTCACCGCCAGCGGCCTGGTGTACCGCAGCCTGACCGAAGGCAGCGGCGCGGTGCCGCAGGCCAGCGACACCGTGCGCGTGCACTACCGGGGCACGTTCACTGACGGCAAGGAATTCGACAGCTCACACAAACGCGGTGAACCGGCCAGCTTTCCGGTGAATCGCGTCATCAAATGCTGGACCGAAGGCCTGCAGTTGATGAAGGTGGGCGGCAAAGCCAAGCTCAGCTGCCCGGCGGCCATCGCCTATGGCGAACGTGGCATACCGGGCGGCGTGATTCCGCCCAACAGCGTGTTGCAGTTTGAAGTGGAACTGCTGGCCATTTCGCCGCGCTGAAAGGCCTGGCTCGCTCTGCCATTCAGGGCGAGGGCGCAAGTCAGCGGCCTTGCTTCAGGCCTTGCTTCAGGCCTTGCGCAGCCGCTGCCACACCGTTACGGCGGCCAGCACCAGAGCACCGGCCACCAGGCCCACCACGCCGTCACCCAGGGTGGTGGCCAGTGTTCGAGTTAAACCGTCTAGTCTGGCAGTTAGGCCTTCAACCGCATGTTGCAGCATCGGCAGCCCGTGCACCAGGATGCCGCCGCCGACCAAAAACATGGCCACCGTGCCGGCGACTGAAAGCGTTTTCATAAGCCAGGGGGCTAACCACAAAATGCCACGGCCCAGCGCTTGCGTTGCACCCCCAGCACGCCGGCTCAGCCACAGCCCCAAGTCGTCCAGTTTCACGATGCCGGCCACGAAACCGTAAACGCCCACCGTCATCAAGATGGCCATGCCGGTCAACACCAGCACCTGGGTGGTGAAGGTGGCGGTGGCAACAGTGCCCAGTGTGATGGCGATGATCTCGGCCGACAGAATGAAGTCGGTACGGATGGCGCCCTTGATCTTGTCTTTTTCCAGCGTCACCAGGTCCACCGCGGGGTCGGTCAGCGCCTGGGTCAGTTGCGCGCGATGGGCGTTGTCTTCGGCCTTGGAGTGCAGCGCCCGGTGGGCCAGTTTTTCAAAGCCTTCAAAGCACAGGAAAGCGCCGCCCGCCATCAGCAAAGGCGTCACCAACCAAGGCGCGAACACACTGATCAGCAGCGCGGCCGGCACCAAGATGGCCTTGTTGACCATCGAGCCTTTGGCCACCGCCCAGACCACCGGCAGTTCACGGTCGGCCGACACACCGGCCACCTGCTGGGCATTGAGCGCCAGATCGTCACCCAGCACGCCAGCCGTTTTTTTGGCGGCCACTTTGCTGAGGATGGCGACATCGTCCAGGATGGTCGCGATGTCGTCGATCAGGGCGAGTAGGTTTGCAGCAGCCATGGGC
>JAYUPP010000464.1:0-6704 GCA_043760045.1 Betaproteobacteria bacterium | reverse complement strand
TTAGCCGAGGGCAAGCTGCCCTTGTGCGCCGAGATGTGTTCCACCAAGGCCTTGCTGGGCGGTGATGGCGACGTGGTGGCCGACATCTTCCGCAACCGCGTGTTGACGCGCGGCAAAGGCAGCGAGGTCTGGGGCTGGGGCACGGCTTACGGCAAACCCGCGAACGGCACCGCGCAACCGGCTGAGGTGAAGAAATGATGAACAGGCCTGCGTCGGGTCTGGCCGTTTTGATGTGCGCCGTGTTAGGCCTGGGTGTCAGCGGCTGCGGCGAGAAACTGCAAAGCGCCGGCACCCGCAAGGGCGACGCAGCGCCGTCGCAGGGTGCGTCACAAGGGGCATCCAAGGGTGCGGGTGCGGCCTTCGCGGCACAAGGCTGGAAGCCGGGCGACGCCACCAGTTGGGATACGCAGATCAAAAAACGGTCTGACGGTCAAAACGAGTACAGCCGCACCTCGCGCCAGTGAACTGCAAATCAGGCAAGCCGATGATCCCGTTGCGAAGCAGGCCGTTGGTGAGCCCCAATGAAGGAACTTTCATGACCGGCAGCAGTTCTTCCCGGGTGATGGCCGCTGTGCTGCTGCTGGCAGCGATCAGCACCCCCGTGTGGGCGCAAACAGCGGCGCCTGCGGTGCTGGCAGCACCCATCGCGCAGTCGACCACCGTACAGACAACGGTACAGACAACCGTACAGACAACCGTACAGACCACCCAGCCACCGGCCGCCTTTGTCAACCAGGCCGAGCCCAAAGCCGACGAAACGAATGCCCAACGTGGCAAAACCCAGCCCGGCAACAACGCCCCGATCTGGCGCGCCGTGCGTGAGAGCGGCGCGCAGCCCGGCCTGACGTCGCTGCCGGGTGCCGAAATGGGCGTGCTGGTGCAGCAGTTCACGCAATACCCCGGGTCCCGTTTCACCACTGCTGGTGAGGCCTGGCGCCAGGTACGCAACAACTGGCTCATCCCTTACGGTGGCTCGCTGCTGCTGATCGTGGCGCTGGCCATCGGCATTTTTTATTGGCGCAAGGGTGCGCTCGGCGGGCACGTGCCAGACACCGGGCGCACGATTGAGCGTTTCACGCCGTTTGAACGTGCTGCGCACTGGACCAACGCCATCGCTTTTGTGGCGTTGGCTGTCTCGGGCCTGGTGATTGCCTTTGGCAAGTTCTTCTTGCTGCCGGTGTTGGGCGCCACCTTGTTTGGCTGGTTGACTTTCGCTCTGAAGAACCTGCACAACTTTGTCGGGCCGCTGTTCGCGGTTTCGTTGGTGGTGGTGTTCATCACGTTCGTGCGCGACAACTTGCCGGCCAAAGGCGACTGGCATTGGCTGAAGCGCGGCGGCGGCATGTTCGGTGGTGCTGAAGTGCCATCGCACCGCTTCAACGCTGGTGAAAAGTTGCTCTTCTGGGGCGGGGTGTTTACCCTTGGCCTGCTGGTAGTGGCCTCAGGTTTGGTGCTCGACAAACTGGTGCCGGGCTTGGGCGAGACGCGCGGCCAGATGCAGGTGGCGCACATGGTGCACGCTGCGGCCACGGTGTTGATGATGGCCATGTTCTGCGGGCACATCTACATCGGCACCGTCGGCATGAAAGGCGCCTACAAAAGCATGCGCACCGGCCATGTTGATGAAGGCTGGGCCAAGGAACACCATGAATGGTGGTACGAAGACGTCAAAGCAGGCCGTATTCCCGCGCAGCGCAGCAACACACCCGGGCCTGCTTTGGGTCCGACCCAAAACGCCTGACACCCACCGGCCGGGATAGGAAATCTTCATATGAACAAGAGCATGCTCGTCACGGTTGTGGCGCTGCTGATGGCAGGCACCAGCACAGCCAAACTGCCCCCGCCCAGCGAAGAAGCCAAAGCCAAAGCGGCCGAGGTGGCCGCAAAAGCCGCACACAACGGCAAAGTAGACGGCTTCAAGCTCTGCAAAAACATGGACCAGGTGGCCGCCACTTATTTCGATCGCGCCAAAGCTGCAGGCAAAACCGTTGCCGCAGCAGCGCCGCTGGCGGCCTGCGCCGATCCGGGTGCTTTTGTTTCTGCGCCTGCGGGGGCTGCTGCAGCACCAACTGCCGCGCCCACTGCGCCTGCAGCGGCAGCACCTGCACCCACACCTGCATCGGCCAAACCCCAAGCGGCGGCGGCGGCAGTCAAGAAGTGAAAGCAACGCCACGTTTGTGCTCCATTCAGCCTTTGATCCGACCCAGTTGTTGACGGGCGTCAGCGACTCAGAACACGTTCCTGGCGCGCCGCGCCTGACCGAAGCGCGCTGCGAACTGCTGCGCGAGATTCAGATCGTTGACGAATACGGCGACCGTCGCAGCATCCACATTCCCGCCGAGCGGCCGTTGACGGTGTTTGTAGACAAGCGCGAGCTGGTCACGCTGATGACGCTGGGCCAAGTGCCCGAACTGCTGGTGCTGGGTTATTTGTTGAACCAGCGCCTGATATCCGACGTGACTGAGGTGGAATCGGTCACTGTCGATTGGGATGTGGGTGCAGCAGCCGTGCACACCCACCACGGCCTGCAAGACCTCGCCGCCAAGACGGCGCACCGCGTGGTCACCACCGGTTGTGGCCAAGGCACGGTTTTTGGCGACGCGCTGACTCAGCTGCACACCGTTGCCCTGCCCACTGCAGACCAGTCGCGCATTCGCCAGAGCACGCTGCACCGCATGCTGGAGGCCATGCGCCAGCAAAACAGCATCCACCGCAAAGCCGGTTCGGTGCACGGTTGTGCACTTTTCAAGTTAGACGCCCAGGGCTGTGAGCTGCAGACCTTTGTGGAAGACGTGGGCCGCCACAACGCCATCGACACCATCGCCGGCTGGATGGGCATGCACGGCCTGGCGGGCGGCGACAAAGCTTTCTACACCACCGGTCGCCTGACGAGTGAGATGGTGATGAAAGCGGCGCAGATGGGTGTGCCCATCGTGGTGTCACGCAACGGCGTCACTGCCATGGGGCATGAGCTGGCAAGCCGGCTCGGCATGGCGCTGTTCGGCCGCGCCGCCAACCGTCACTTCCTGTGTTACTGCGGCATGGACCGCTTCGACAGCGAACCCGAGGTGCACCGCACGCCGGTGCGTGTCGTCGCAGGCTGACGCTGACCCTGACGCCTGGCACTCGCGCCAGCGCTGCCGGCGGGAGGGGCGCGTGCCCTACACCAGGCCGTCAAACAACCAAACGTCCACCAGCTCGCCAGCAACCACCGAGCCCTGGTCGTGGCCCAGCACCACCAAAGCGTTGGCCTGGCTCATGCTGCGCAGGATGCCAGCGCCCTGGGCACCGGTCAGCGCCACTTGCCACTGGCCATCGTCGGCTTGCGTCACTTGCGCGCGCTGGAATTCAGTGCGGCCGGGCCGCTTGCGTATGGTGCCGCTGCTGCGTGCACGCAAGACCGGGGTGGGCTCAGGCCGGGCGCCAGCCAGCAACTTCAGCGCCGGCTGCGCCAGCGCATAAAACGTGACCAGGGCGGCCACCGGATTGCCCGGCAGCGCAAACAGCGTCGCCTGCTGGCCTTCAGGGCCGCGCAGCACGCCAAATGCAAAGGGGCGGCCCGGCCGCATCGCCACTTTCCAGAAAGCCACTTCGCCCATCTGCTGCAGCATTTGCCGGGTGTAGTCGGCGTCACCCATGCTGACGCCGCCGCTCGTCACCACCGCATCACATTGCGCCACCGCAGACTTCATGGCGGCCTTCAGAGCCACTTCGTTGTCGGGCACCAGGCCGAGGTCCAACACCTCAGCACCCAAACGTGTCAGGGCACCAAGCAAAGCAAAGCGGTTGCTGTCGTAGATGCAACCCGGCGGCAAGGGCTCACCGGGTGAGCGCAGCTCGTCACCGGTTGAAAACAGCGCCACGCGCAACCTGCGGCGTACGGTGAGCGTGGCATGGCCCAGCGACGCCGCCAGGCCCAGGTCGGCGGGCCGCAGCCAACGCCCGGCACCCAAGGCCGCAGAACCCAGCGCCAGGTCTTCGCCGGCGCGGCGGCGGTTTTCGCCGGTTCTCAGCACCCCGGGGGCTATCACCACCTGGCCTGCGTTCACCTGGCACAGCTCGATGGGCACGACCGTGTCCAGGCCGCTGGGCATGACGGCGCCGGTCATGATGCGGATGCAGCCACCGGCCGCGACCGCGCCGGTGTAGGGCGCGCCAGCAAACACGGTAGTCAACTCGGCCTGCAGCGCGGTGGGCGACTGCAGCTGCAAATCAGCGCCACGCAAGGCGTAGCCATCCATCGCCGAGTTGTCGTGCGCGGGCACGTTGATGGGTGACATCAGGTCCTCGTGCAACACGCGCCCCAGCGCTTGCGGCAGGGGCACGGTCTCCGAGGCCGTGATCGGTTTCAGCGCCAATGTGATGGCGGCCTGGGCTTGCGCCAGTGACCACTCTTCGCCGCTGGCCAGCGGCGATGGTCCGGGTTGTGTCATGGGACCGTTGAACCTTCGTCTTGCGAAACGTGCAAGGATAACCGCAGCCGTCGTTCTCTAGAATGCCTGTGCAGGCCCGGCAAAACGCCCGGCCCCACCAGCGCAAGCTGCAACATCTCCGTATCTTTCAGGGCCTCCCATGAGTTTGCTTGCCGACTGGCAGATCGTTGAATACGTGCGCAAACACCGCATGATCGAACCCTTCGAGCCGAACCAGGTGCGCCAGGCGCCCGACGGACGCAAGCTCGTCAGCTACGGCACCAGCAGCTACGGCTACGACATTCGCTGCGCGCCCGAGTTCAAGGTCTTCACCAACGTCTACAGCACGGTGGTGGACCCCAAGGCTTTCGACCCCAAGAGTTTTGTCGACATCGAAAGCGACGTCTGCATCATCCCGCCGAACAGTTTTGCCTTGGCGCGCACGGTCGAATACTTTCGCATCCCGCGCAACCTGCTCACCATCTGCCTGGGGAAAAGCACTTACGCGCGCTGCGGCATCATCGTCAACGTAACACCTTTTGAGCCCGAGTGGGAAGGTTACGTGACGCTGGAATTCAGCAACACGACGCCGCTGCCAGCGAAGATTTACGCCGGCGAAGGCTGCGCGCAGGTGCTGTTCTTCGAAGGCAGCGCGGTGTGCCAGACCAGTTACAAAGACCGTGGCGGCAAGTACCAGGGGCAGGTGGGCGTGACGCTGCCCAAGGCCTGACACGGTGGGGCGCCAGGCTGGGTGGCAACCCGCTAGGCCTGCATGCAGTTGCAGCCCAAAATTGACTACGCAGCACAGCACAGCACAGCCGGAGCAACACCATGAAATGGGAAGACCAGGAACGCAGTCGCAACGTTGAAGACCGCCGGGGCCAGGGCATGGGGGGCGGCATGCCGCGCATTGGCGGGCGCGGCATCGGCCTCGGCAGCATCGTGATTGCGCTGTTGGCCGGGTGGATCTTCGGCATCAACCCGCTCACCGTGCTGGGCGTGCTGGGTGGTGATGGCGGCGCGGTGTTGCCGCAAGCGCAGCAGGCCCCCGGCCCGGCCAAGGCGCCGCCGCCTGAAGACAGGGCTGCGGCCTTTGTCAGCGTGGTGTTGCGCGACACCGAACAGGTCTGGGGCAAGGTGTTGCAAGCCTCGGGTTCGCCGTACAAAGAGCCCAAGCTGGTGTTGTTTCGCGGCGCCACGCCGTCAGCCTGCGGCACCGGCGAAGCAGCGATGGGGCCGTTTTATTGCCCGGGCGATTCCAAGGTTTATCTCGACCTCGAATTTTTCGACACCTTGTCCAAGCGCATGGGCGCACCGGGCGACTTTGCGCAGGCCTATGTAGTTGCCCATGAGGTGGGCCATCACCTACAGAACCTGATGGGCATAACGGGAAAAGTTGACGCCATGCGTGGCCGTGTGCCCGAAGCCCAGATGAATGCCCTGTCGGTGCGTGTGGAACTGCAAGCCGACTGCCTGGCCGGTGTCTGGGCCCACCACTCGCAGAAGGGCAAAGGCTGGCTCGACCAGGGCGACATTCAAGAAGCGATGAATGCGGCGGCGCAGATTGGTGACGACACCTTGCAGCGCCAGTCCAGTGGCCGCGTCAGGCCCGAGAGCTTCACCCACGGCAGCGCACAACAGCGCATGACGTGGTTCAAGCGCGGTCTGGATTCCGGCAACGCCAACCAGTGCAACACCTTTGACGGCAAACTTTGACGCATCGGCCGCTGGCATGGCTTGCCGGCCGTGCGTTGGGTGGCGGAAGGGCTGGTCACTTGTGGCCTAATACGCGGTTTTGTCTAACCTGCCGGAGCCAATCATGGGCAACAAGATCGTCACCGAAGCCGACCGCAAGGCCAGCCCCCGTCCCGTCGCACCTGCCGGTGTCACCGTGACCACCAAACGGGGCCAGAAGGTCAGCCTGGAACGGGGTGTCACCACCCGCAGCAAGAAGAACCCAGGCAAGCGCGCCAAGAAGGGCGGTTGACAGTGTGACCGGGCGCGCGGCAGTGCGCGCCCGCTGCTCTTTTGCCACTGAGCTTGCCGCTGAAATGCGCTGCCTCTGACATTCGCTGAGCACCGATGCTGCGCATCACCGAAATCAAACTTCCACTGGACCACGCTGCAGATGCCTTGCGCGCTGCGGTGTGTTTTCGCCTGCGCGCTGCAGACGCCGACCTGCTGGACCTGCACGTTTTTCGTCGCGGTCACGACGCTCGTAGCAAGCGGGCCATAGTGATGATCTACACCGTGGACTGCACGGTGCAAGACGAAGCCGCCGTGCTGGCCCGC
>JAYUPP010000463.1:0-2673 GCA_043760045.1 Betaproteobacteria bacterium | reverse complement strand
CCGCGCGGGGCTTCGACAAGCTTAGCCCGAACGGCTCTTGAACCACTACTTGATGTCGTAACGCACGGGCCACTTGTGGCCCATCTTTTCAGCCTCTTCCAGCGCCAGCTTCAGCACCTGCGAAGCCGGCAGGCCCTGTTTGTCCAGGTCGGCGGCGTGCGCCTGCGGCCAGGCTTTCAAGGAATTGGCCCAGTCCAGGCGCACGGCGTCGGGCACGGTTTTCACCGACACCCCCAGCGTCTTCAACTGCGCCAGTTGTTTGGGGTAGTTTTCTTCGTTCACGCTGCCGGTCTTGGCTTCAAATTCCTTGCCCACCTCCAGGATGATGGCCTGCACGTCTTTGGGCAGGCGGTTGAAGCGGTTTTTGTTGATGGTCAGGCCATGCCAGGAAATAGAGCCGAAACCGATCTCGGTGTAGTGCTTGGCCACTTCATTCAGCTTGAAGTTGACCCAGCCCGACGGAAACATGATCCAGCCGAAGTACACACCGGTCTGCATCGACGTGTAGGCCTCGGGCAGTGACGACTGCACCGGCACCGCGCCGGCGTATTCCAGCCACTTCAGGTTCAAGCCGGCACCGGCCAGCTTTTTGCCTTTCAGCTCGGCCACCGTGTTCCATTCGAACGTGGTGCCCAGGTTGTAGCCGTTGTCGGCTATCAGCGCCAACAGTTGCTGGTTGAACTTGTCTTCAAACACCTTCGTCAGGTAAGGCGTTTTGTCATAGACCGCACGCGCCAGCTTGACGCTTTTTTCGGGGCTCATGGTGCCGAAGGGCAGCATCACCTGAAACGCATGCAACGGCAGGTTGGACGGCTCGAAACAGAAGCAGAAACCACCGATGTCCACGATGCCCGACTGCACCCCTTCCAGCGTGTCGGCCACCTTCACCATCGCGCCGCCATAGGCTTCGATGAACTCCACCTTGTGCGCCGTGCGCGCGGCCACGCGCTTCGTCACCTCGGGCACGAAAAACGTCTGCATCAGGTTGACGTAGGTGTTGGCGGCCGGGTGGCCCGACGCGATGCGCAGCTTGATGTCTTCGGCCTGCGCGGTGCTGGCCAGGCCCAGCATGGCAAAGGTGGCGGCAGCAAGGAAAGTTTTGACGGGTTTGAACATGTGGGTCTCCAGTAGGTTGAATGCGGGGTCAGGGAATCACGACGCTGGAACCGGTGGTGCGGCCGCTTTCCAGGTCGGCATGCGCCTGCGCGATGTCGGCCATCGCATAACGCTGATTGACGCGGACCTTCAGCGCGCCGACGCGGAACATCTCGAACACCGCTGCCGCCGACATGCGCAGGTCTTCACTGGAGGCCGTGTACGTCACCAGCGTGGGCCGGGTGAAATACAGCGAGCCGCCTTTCTGCAGCGTGCTGGCGGCCACCGGTGGCGGTGCGCCCGTGGTGGTGCCAAACGACACAAAAAACCCGCGCGGCGCCAGGCTGGCCAGCGACGCGTCGAACGAGTTTTTGCCCACCGAGTCGTAGACCACCGGAACCCCCGCGCCGCCGGTGATTTCTTTCACGCGCGCCGGAATATCTTCTTTCAGCCGGTCGATGCAGTGGGCATAACCGTGGGCCAACGCCAGGCTGCATTTTTCGGCGCCTGAGGCGACGCCGATCATCTGCGCACCCAGGTGTTGGCCCCACTGCCCGGCCAACAGGCCGACGCCACCGGCGGCGGCGTGCATCAGCACAAACTGGCCCGCCTTCACAACAACACAACGCTGCAGCAGGTATTCCACCGTCATGCCTTTCAGCAGCACGGCGGCAATCTGCTCATCGCTCATGTGTGCCGGCGCGTGCAGCAAACGCGCGGCCGGGTAGTTGCGGTGCGTGGCACAGGCGCCCAGCACCGGGCCGCTGGCGTAACACACACGGTCGCCTGGTTTGAAGCCGCTGACGTCGGCGCCCACGGCTTCAACGATGCCCACCGCTTCAGTGCCCAGCCCGCTGGGCAGGGGCGCGGCGTATTGGCCGGCGCGCGTGTAGATGTCCTGAAAGTTCAGGCCGATGGCGGTGTGGCGGATTTGAACTTCACCGCTGGCGGGTTCGGCCAGCGGCATTTGTTCCAGCTTCAGCACGTCGGGGCCGCCGGTGCTGTGGATGCGGACTGCAGTGATGTTCATGGGTGCGGTGGGGATAACGAAGAAGATGAGTTTTTAGAGACTGGACACCGACTTCGGCGCGCCCGGGGCCATGACGTCGGATGCCAACTGCTCATTGGCGCCGCCATCGGTCCAGGACGGCACACGGCCAATGCGCGCGGCCTCGGCCCAGGCGAAGTTCAGTTCCACCTTGATGCCGTTGATGGGCTCGCGCATGAACAGTTGGTACAGGTTCGAGTTGTGCGCCTTGCGTTCGCTGAATTCCACGCCGTTGGCAGTCAGGCGTTCGATGAAGGCTTCGATGCCGTCGCAGTTCAGGCACAGGTGGTCGATGCGGCCTGAACCCAAAGCGCCGGCGGCGGAAAAGTCGCGGTCGCCGTCGGTGGGGGTTTGCAGGTAGATGTTCTGGTGTTCGGAATGGCGCGCCTTGCCGATGTGGATGACGTCTTGTTCGCCGATGTACAGCCAATACACCGGGAAGCCAAACTCGGGGTGGTAACCGTTGCGGAAACCCAGGTTGTTGACGAACCAGTCGCGTGTGGCCTCGGGGTCGTGGGTCAGGATCAACA
>JAYUPP010000462.1:0-6710 GCA_043760045.1 Betaproteobacteria bacterium | reverse complement strand
AGACGCCGAACACCAGCGACACATCGGCGCGCTGCGCGCTGAATTCAGACGTGAATGAAGGGAACAGCGCGGCGAATGAATACGACACACCAAAGATGACGGCCAAACCCACAAAACAGGCCCACACCACCACCCAGGCATAAGGCGGTTCGTCGTCTGCGTCTTGCATGGCGGGGCGCGGGCCAGGCGCTCAAGACAACTGCTGGCGCAGAAACGCCAGCAGCATGCGGTTGCGTTGCAGGCGCAGGCGCTCGGGTGCTGCCACGGCAGTGATGCCGGCGCCGAATTGGGTGAGCGGTGTCCAGTCTTCCAGCAGCGCCACCAGGCGGCCGTCGGCCAGCGCGCTGTCGCACAGGTAACGCGGCAGCAGGGCCACGCCCAAGCCGGCCAGGGCGGCGTCGGCCACCGCCTCGGGGTTGTTGGCGTGGTAGCGGCTGCGCACCGTAACTTCCTGCACCTGCGGCGCCAGTGAAGCCGATGATCTCGCAGTTGTCGGTGAGGGCACCGACCCCGGTGGGGCTGCCGAAAAGTTCCAGCGGTCGTCGGTGCTCACCCGCCAGTAAGACATGCAGGGGTGCGCAGCCAGGTCGGCGGGCACCTGCGGCACGCCGGCCCGCGCCACATACAGCGGCGCCGCCACCACCACCCAGGGCACAGCCGCGACGGCTTCACACACCAGGCCGGGTGGCGGGCACGCTGTCCAGCGCAGCGCGATGTCGATGCGCTCGTGAGCCAGGTCCATCAGGCGGTCGGCGATCAGCAACTCGATCTCTATGGCCGGGTGCAGGCGCAGAAATTCCGGCAACCGTTTTGCCAGCACCTGCTGGCCCCAGGACACCGGCGCGGTCAGCCTGATCTGCCCTGTCAGCTCAACTCGCAGGTTACGCAACCGTTCTTCGGCGCCGGCCACTTCCAGCAGTGCACGCTTGGCGAAGTCGAGGTAAGCCTCGCCGGCAGGCGTCAGCGCCACGCGCCGGGTGCTGCGGCTGAACAGCGTGGCCTTGACGGCACTTTCCAGCTGCGCCACACGTTTGCTGACCAGGCTTTTGCCGATGCCGAGCGCCAACGCTGCAGCGCTGACGCCGCTGTGTTCGGCCACTTTCACAAAGGCCATCAGCATGTCGGTAGAGATGGATGCAGGTGCAGGCATGGCGGGTTTCGATGGGCAGCCGATTGTTCACGTTTTGTGGACACGCCGTTTGCAGCTTCGCTGCTGTGCAGGGCTGTGCAGGGGTGTGCAAGGCAACTGCGCCTGCATACACTGATTCCACAAAGCGGCATCAGACCGCAATCAACCACCCCATCCGCCCATCCCACGCAGGAGACAAATCATGAAGGTGTACGCCGATCCCATCACGATCAATTGCCGCAAGGTCATCGCTGGCCTTGAGTTCATAGGCGCGCCTTATGAACTGGTGCATGTGGACTATTTCAAAGGCGAACAGAAGGCCGAGCCCTACATCTCGGTGAACCCCAATGCGTCGGTTCCGGCGCTGGTGGACGGCGACTTCGTGCTGTGGGAATCGAATGCGATTCTGCAATACGCAGCCGACAAGGTGGGCAACCACGTGGCCTACCCGAGCGACTTGCGCACCCGCGCCGACGTGAACCGCTGGCTGTTGTGGGAATCGTCGAGCTGGTTCCCCAGTTGTTATGTGTTTCTGGTGGAGAACTGCGTCAAGCCCCTGCTGGGCGGCGCTGCCGATGCCGAGGTGCTGAACGCGCAAGCCGCGCAGTTCCACAAGCTGGCGGGCATCCTGGACGCGCGCCTGGCGCAAAACGAATGGGTCTGCGGCCGTTCAGCCACCATCGCCGACATCGCGCTGGCCGCACCGATGCACCTGCACAACTGGCAGCGGCTGCCGCTGGCCGACCACCGGCATTTGCAGCGCTGGCTGACACAAGGTGTGGAGCGCCTGCCCAGCTGGCAGAAAACCTGGGTCGGCGAGGGCTTCACCACCCAGCGCGCGGCCTGACTTTCCCATTCATTAAGGAGCCTTGGCGATGAACGGTTCGGTCCGCGCGACGCTGAACTACACGCTGGACAACGGTGTGTCGCCAGACTATTACTTCTATGAGCCCGAGCCCGGTGTGGTGATCAACCCCCCGGGCACCGATGCCCACGCGGTGGACATCCACGACGGTTGGGCAGAAGCGGGCCAACTGTCAGCCGACCGTGAAGGTTTCGAGATCCACGATTTCGGTGCCCGCTTTGATCAGTTTGACGACGACAGCGCCGTCAAGACAAGCTTCTATCCGCAGGTGGTTGACTACGTGAAACGGCACACGGGCGCGGTGCGTGTGGAGGTGTTTGACCACACCATCAGGAAACGCCTGCCCGCCGACCTGAAGGCACAAACCACCGTGCAGCGCCCGGCGGTGCTGCTGGTGCACAGCGACTACACCGTCAAAAGCGGCCCGCAGCGCGTGCACGATGTTGTGCCCGGCGAAGCGGCTGCGCTGCTGCAGCGCCGCGTGGCTTTTTACAACGTGTGGAAGCCGCTTTACCGGCGCGTGGAAGAGCTGCCGCTGGCGATGTGCGACGCCACCACACACGACGCCGGCGACATGTTGCTGATGGATTTGAAGTACCGCGAACGCACCGGCGAGATTTACGTCATGCGCCACTCACCGCGCCACCGCTGGGTTTACTTTCCGCTGATGCAGGCGCAGCAAGCGCTGCTGCTGAAAACCTACGACTCAGAAACCGACGGCCGTGCGCGTTTCATGGGCCACACCGCGTTTGAAGACCCGAACACAGCGCCCGATGCCGCCAAACGCGAAAGCATTGAAGTGCGCACGATGGCGTTTTTCTGAGCGCCGCCGCAACCTTCGGCGGCGCCATCCGTCCAGGCCAGCAAGACTTCTTGT
Source organism: Betaproteobacteria bacterium (assembly GCA_043760045.1). GTDB lineage: Bacteria > Pseudomonadota > Gammaproteobacteria > Burkholderiales > Burkholderiaceae_C > Rubrivivax. The sequence continues at coordinate 3,839 of JAYUPP010000462.1, read as the reverse complement.
TATGCCCGACTGGCCCGCCCGGCGGCAGTCGAGCCCTTGCTCGCGGCGCGAGCTCGTCCTTTGGTGCATGCTGGCGGCCATGAAACCTGCTTTGAATATCTGCCTGGTTCTCGTCCTCGCAGGCAGCGTTGCCACCGCCGCTGCCGCCCAGCCGCTGCGCGCGGTGCCGGTGGTGCAGGGCCTGCAAGACCCGTGGGCGGTGGCCTTTTTGCCCGACGGCCGCCTGCTGATCACCGAAAAAGCCGGGCGGTTGCGCATCGCCGAAGCGGATGGGCGACTGTCAGCACCGTTGGCGGGTTTGCCAGCCGTGTCGGCTGCCGGCCAGTGCGGTTTGCTGGACGTGGTGCTGGACCCCGCACACGCCAGCAACCAGCGCATCTTCTTCAGCTTTGCCGAGCCCGGGCCCGCGGCTGTTGGCGGCAACAGCACCGCCGTGGGCCGCGCACGGCTGGTGGGCAGCCAGCTGCAAGACGTGCGCACCATCTTCAGCCAGAAGCCGAAGGTGAACAGCAACAACCACTGCGGCAGCCGCATCGCCTTCGACCGCAGCAGCCACTTGCTGGTGGGCCTGGGTGACCGCTACAGCGCCAAAGAAGAAGCGCAGAACCCGGCCAACCACATTGGCAAGGTGGTGCGCATCACCACCGATGGCCAGGCGGCGCCCGACAACCCGTTCTTGGCCCGCTCCGGCGCCGCACCCGAGATCTACAGCCTGGGCCACCGCAACATCCAGGGCGCGGCCCTGCACCCGCTAACGGGCGAGTTGTGGGCAGTAGAACATGGCCCGCAGGGCGGCGATGAAGTCAACCGGGTGCAAAGTGGCCGCAACTACGGCTGGCCGCTGGTGACTTACGGGCGCAACTACGGCGTCGGCACGCGCATCGGCGAAGAAGGCCCGAAAGCAAGCTACGAACAGCCGCTGCGCCACTGGGTGCCAACCTCGGTGGCGCCCAGCGGTCTGGCGTTTTTGACAAGCGACCGTTACCCCGGCTGGAAGGGCAACCTGTTCATGGGCACGCTGCGTGGCCAGGCCTTGATACGCATGACGCTGGACGCCAACCGCGTGGTGGCCGAGGAAAAGCTGCTGGAAGACCTGGGCGCGCGCATCCGCGACGTGCGCCAGGGGCCTGATGGCTGGCTTTACATCGTTACTGACGGGAACAACGGCCGGGTGCTGCGGTTGCAGCCTTGATGCGGTGAAGTGTTGATGCGGCGTTGCGGCTTGCAGCGCACGTCACGGCAGGATGCATTCGGCGCGACACGTGGCGTTCGTCGCGCTGCTGCTGCTCGCGCGCCTCACGGCCGCACCACCGGTTCGAGCCAGCCCATTCCAGCGGATCCAGCCCTACCCAGCCACCTTCAGGAACAAGTCCCGGTCGGGCGCGAAGTTGGCATACAGCGGCAGCAACGCACCGCCCAGGGCGCGCGCGTCGCTGCCGATGGTGCCGGCCATCAGCTGCGGCTGCGCCACCCCTTCCCAGTCGTAACGCTGCAGCGCCTGGTGGGTCTGCACCAGCAGCGCAGCCAGCAGTTCACGGCTGAAACTGCCGTCCAGAATGACGCCTTCCAGGTCCAGCAAACAGGCCGCACTTTGCACGGCCTGGGCAATGGCTTCGGCGGCCTGCGCGAGCCAGGGCTGCGTGTGCGCCAGCCACGGCGCCTGCAGCGCGCGCGCATCGGCCACGGCCGTGCGGTCCAGGCCGGCGGCGGTGTAGGCCCGCTCCAGCGTCAACAGTGAAGCCACGCTCAACAGCTGTGCGGGCTTCGATGCCGGCCCCGCCTTCGGTGATGGCGCCGTCCACAGCGGCAGCGAACCCACGGCACCGGCGTTGCCGGTGTTGCCGCCGCGCAGCTGGCTTTCAAGCACCAGGCCACCGCCGATGAAGGTGTCAACAAACACATACAAAAAGCTCGACACGCTGCGGCCACGGCCGGCCACCAGTTCGGCCACACAGGCCGCAGCGGTGTCTTTGATCAGCGTCACCGGCAGCGCGGTCAGCCGGCCGACCTGCAGCGCGATGTCGAACTGCTGCCACTGGTGGGCCACCGCGTCAGACAGGCCCAGCAGCTGCTGCCAGCCGCCCATCGCCAACGGGGCTGCGATGCCGATGCCCTGCACCCGGCCCTGCTGCACCGGGCCCAGTTTTTTGCGGATGTCTTTCAAGCGCGCTGCGATCTCAGCCAGCAGCGCTTCGGGGTCGGCGTGGCTGTAGTCGAGCTGCCAGCGCTGGCGCACCTGGGCGGTGAAATCAAGCAGCACCACGTCCATGCTGCGGCGGCCGATCTTGATGCCGATGGCGTATGCACCGCCGGGGTTCAGCCGCAGCGGCACCGAGGGCTGGCCGACCTTGCCGCGCTGCGGATCACCCTTGAGCAGCAAGCCGTCGTCGAGCAAACGTTTGGTGATCAGCGACACCGTTTGTGCCGTCAGCTTGCAGTGCCTTGCAATCTCGGCCGCCGGCAGCGGGCCGTGCAGGCGCACCACCTGCAGCACCACTCTTTCGTTATATTGGCGCAGGCCGCCCTGGCTGCTGCCACGCGACTGCAGGTGGGCGGGGCTGGCCGTGCCGGTGCCGGTGCCGGTTTCAGTGCCGGTTTCGGTGCCGATGCGGGTGCGGCTGCCGGCGGCGCCGCCGCTCACGCCAGGCACTCGGCCGGTATGCGCTCGGGCGGCAGGGCGCCGGTCATCACCGCCACGGTGTCGCTCATGCTGATTTTTTTCGGGTTCAACACCGCCGCACGTTTGCCCAGCCGCGCCACGTGGATGCGGTCGGCAATCTCGAACACATGCGGCATGTTGTGGCTGATCAGAATGACGGGCAGCCCCTTGTCGCGCACGCGGCGAATGAGCTCCAGCACCATGTTGCCTTCCTTGACGCCCAGCGCTGCGGTGGGCTCGTCAAGAATCACCACATGTTCGGCAAAAGCTGCTGCGCGCGCCACCGCCACACACTGGCGCTGGCCACCTGAGAGCGTTTCCACCGCCTGCGTCATGCTGCGGATGCCCACCTTCAGGTCGTTCATGCGCGCGATGCTCATCTCGAGCATGGCCTTCTTGTCCAGCATGCGCAGCACACTGCCCAGCACACCCGGGCGGCGAATTTCGCGGCCCAGGAACAGATTTTCAGCAATGGTCATCGCCGGTGCTACCGCCAAGTCTTGGTAGACGGTTTCGATGCCCCGGCGGCGGGCGTCAATGGGGCTTTTGAAATGCACCACGTCGCCGTCCAGCAGCACCTGGCCTTCGTCGGGCACGGTGGCACCCGACAGGCATTTGATGAGGCTGCTTTTGCCGGCGCCGTTGTCGCCGATGACGGCCATGATCTCGCCCGCGCGCAGTTCGAAGTCGGCACCGTCCAGCGCCGTCACCTGGCCGTAGCGTTTGACCACGCCTTTGGCTTGCATCACCAGTTTGGGTTGCACTGCGGATGGGTCTGACAAAGCGGTTTTGTCAGCGGCCATGTCAGCGTGCCCCTTTGCGCGACATCTGGTCCAGCGCCACCGCCAGGATGACGAGCACGCCCGTCACCAGCACCTGGTAGATGCTGCTCACGCCCATCAGCGTGAGGCCGTTGCGGAACACCCCCACGATCAGCGCCCCCACCAAACTGCCGAGCACGATGCCGCGGCCCCCAAACAGGCTGGTGCCGCCCAGCACCACGGCGGTAATGGCGTCAAGGTTTTCCGTCTGCCCGGCATTCGGGTCGCCCACCCCCGTGCGCGCCACGCTCAGCAGCGCGGCGATGCCGTAACACACGCCGGCCAGCACATACACACCCAGCAGCACCCGCTGCGTGGGGATGCCCACCAGCCGCGTGGCTTCGGCGTTGTTGCCCACC
>JAYUPP010000461.1:0-2674 GCA_043760045.1 Betaproteobacteria bacterium | reverse complement strand
CATTGGCTGCGGCGGGTGCGACGTTTCAGAACCTGTTTCGCAATCCGCTGGTCTCGCCGGGGGTGCTGGGTGTGTCGGCCGGCGCCGGCTTTGGCGCCGCGTTGGGCATCTTGCTGGGTGTTGGCGGTCTGATGATCCAGGGCCTGGCCTTTGGCTTCGGGCTTCTGGCCACTGCACTGGCGTTGTGGCTGGGCCGTTCGCTTGACCGCACTGCATTGCTGTCGCTGGTACTGGCGGGCCTGGTGGTGTCGGCCTTCTTCCAGGCACTGATTTCGTTGCTCAAAGTGGTGGCCGATCCGCTGAACCAGTTGCCCAGCATCACCTTTTGGCTGCTGGGCGGCCTGCACCGCATTGATGCCCCCACGCTGCAGGGCGCCTTGCTGCCCATCGCCGGCCCGGCCGTGCTGCTGTACGCCCTGCGCTGGCAAGTGCATGCCATGGCCGCTGGTGAAGACGAGGCGCGCGCCCTGGGCATCGACGTGACCCGCCTGCGCCTGCTGCTGATCCTGGCCGCCACGCTGATGACCGCCGCCTGCGTGAGCATCAGCGGCGTGGTCGGCTGGGTCGGCCTGTTGGTGCCGCACCTGGTGCGCCTGGTGGTGGGGCCGAGCTTTGCGCGCGTGCTGCCGTTGTCGGCGCTGGTGGGCGGGGCCTTCCTGCTGGCCGTGGACAACGTGGCGCGCGCGGCCGGGGGCAGTGAAATCCCCCTGGGCATCCTGACCGCGCTGATCGGTGCGCCGCTGTTCGCGGTGGTGCTGGCGCGCAGCCAAAGGAGATGGGCGTGATGCGATGGGCGTGATGCGATGGGCGATGCGATGGGCGTGATGCTGCAGGTTCAAGCCTTGCACTTTGCCTACGCGGGCGCGCCGCCGCTGCTGCAGGACGTCTCGTTCGAGCTGCAGGTTGGATCAACCGTTTGCTTGTTAGGCCCCAACGGCAGTGGCAAGACGAGCTTGCTGCGCTGCGTGCTGGGGCTGGAGAACCTGGTCGCCGGCCGCGTGCTGGTCGACGGCCAGGATCTCGTCACCCTGAGCCCCAGACGGCGCGCCCAACTCATGGCCTACGTGCCGCAGAGCAGCGCCGTGGCGTTTTCGTTCACGGTCTTTGACGTGGTGCTGATGGGGCGCAGTGCGCACCTGCGCTTCATGGCCGACCCGGACGCCGCGGACCGCCGACTGGCACTCGAAGCGCTCGAGCGTCTGCAGATCCTGGCGCTGCAGAACCGGCTGTTCCAGCAGCTCAGCGGCGGTGAGCGCCAATTGGTGCTGCTGGCACGCGCCCTGGCCCAGCAGGCGCGGCTGCTGGTGATGGACGAGCCCTGCGCCGCACTCGATCTGGGCCACCAGGTGCAGGTGCTGCAGGCCCTGCACTCACTGGCCACCGAGGGCTACGCCATCCTGCTGTCCACCCACCTGCCCGAGCACGCCTTTGCACTGCAGGCCGACGTGGCCTTGCTGGTGCAGGGCCGTCTGCGCGGCCCCGCGCCGGCGGCAGACATGCTCACCGCGCCCGAGCTATCGCACTTGTACGACACGCCAGTGGATTTGCTGCAGGTGTCGACCGGCCCGGCGCGTGGGCAACGGGTGTGTGTGGCGGTGTTGGCTGCGCCGAAATAGCATCTGAAAGGGATGGCCATGATTCAACGCCGACAGATCCTGGCCACCCTGCTGGCCGCCTCAGCCGGCCCGGTGCTGGCCGCTGACGCGCCGCGCACCGTCACCGACATGGCGCAGCGGCGCGTGGTGCTGCCGGCGCGCATCGAGCGCGTGGTCACGCTGGGTTCGCTGCCGGTGCTGAACAGTTTTGTCTTCACACTGGGCGAGGGCCGTCGCATCGTCAACGGGTTGGCCGACTTTGCCCGCCCGCACTGGAAGTACCAGACCGTGTTCGCGCCGCAGCTGGCCGGTCAGCCCGCGCTGCAACAGCCCAGCCGCGAGCCCAATCTGGAGGCTTTGCTAACGGCCAAACCCGACGTGGTGTTGACGATGCAGCGCGACAGCCTGGATCGCCTGTCGGCGCTGGGCATTCCGGTGGTCTACCTGGCCTGGCGCGAGCCTGAGGACGTCAAGGCCTGCATGGCGCTGCTGGGCCAGGTGTTTGGCAAGCCTGAGGCGGCGCTGCGTTATGCGCGCTGGCTCGATGGCACGTTGGCGCGCGTGCAGGACGGGCTGCGCGGCGTTGCGGCGCAGCAGCGCCCGCGCGTGCTCTATCTGCAGCCCGAGACCCTGACCCAGCCGCGGCTGATCGCCGAGTGGTGGATCGCCGCCGCCGGTGGCGTCAGCGTCAGCGACGACGGCCGCAAGACCGAAAGCCGCAGCTTCACGCTCGAACAGGTTTTGTGGTGGAACCCGGACATCCTGATCCTGAGCTCGCCGCAGGCCTTGCAGCGCGTGCAGCGCGACCCGGCGTTTGCGCCGCTGAAGGCGGTGCGCAGTGGCCAGTTGCACCTGGTGCCGGTCGGTGCGCACAGCTGGTCGAACCGCAGCGCAGAGCAGCCGCTGACTGTGCTGTGGGGCGCCAAGATGTTTCATCCGGCTCGCTTCGCCGCACTCGATCTGGCCTATGAAGCGCGGCAGTTTTACCGCGACTTCTTCGGCCACAACCTGAGTCAGGCCGAACTAACCGAGATTCTGAGTGGTGCGCTGTGACAGCCTGCAGGGTGTGAACAGGGACG
>JAYUPP010000460.1:0-2677 GCA_043760045.1 Betaproteobacteria bacterium | reverse complement strand
GGACCCATACACTGACCTTTCTTACAACAGATCGACTCGCCCCGCGTCGCCGATCTCAGGTCGCTCCAGGCTCATACCTGAATTGGAAAAGACTGCTGGTGCCAACGTTGGGGTGGGCCCTGTCCAGCCTCAGGGCAAAACATGTGCCTTCCTTGCCCGTGGTGCGTGCCGTGCCCTGCACAACGCGGGCAAACCTCGCCGCCGCATGCCGTGACAACCCCGTTACAGCTTCGCAGCCCGCTTCAGCGTGTTCCAGAGCAGGGCCTTGCCGAACTTTGAAGTACCGTCTGCCTTTCACACCCAACACAACCATTTTCTGCGCGCCGCCCGGCGCTGAAAACCTGCCTGCCGATGAACCGAAGCCACGCCCTGAAACTTGCCGTGTCGGCCACCGCCGACAGCGCCTCGCCCGAACACAAACGCTTTCGCACGCTGCTCGAGAAAATCGACAAAGCGCGGCTGCGGCTGCAGCAGTGGCAAGCCGAATTGCCGCTGTTTGCACAGGCCTACAAAGCCCGAGTGGAGCCGGAAGAACAGCGCATGCTGGCCTTGCGCCGCAGCTGGGCCTTCGAGCTGGAAACCCTGCTGTTGGCCGGACGTTGGAGCAAGAGCGAAAGCAAAACCTTGACGCGGCTGCTGGTGGACACCTGCAGCGCGTTGCTGGCGGCATGTGACGAACCGGATGCCGAGCTGAAGGCGCTTTACAACCGCCATGCCGATGTTGATTTTGATGCCGAAGAGCAAGTGCTCCTGGACAACATGAAGGCCATGATGGAAACCATGGGTGGCCTTGATCTGGGCGACGCGCCCGTGGCGTCGGCCGACGAACTGATGCAGCGTGCACACGAACAAATGGCCCAGCGCATGGCGCAGGAACGTGAGCAGCACGCTGCGCACAGTGCGCAGCGCGGGCCCGGGCGCCGGCCTTCAAAAGCGCAGACTGCCGCGCAAAAGCGGGCCGAAGAAGACGCACGCCAGGCCTCGCAAACGGTGCGTGAGGTCTACCGCAAGCTGGCTGCGGTGCTGCACCCCGACCGCACCGAAGCTGGCGCCACCGAAGGGCAGCGCGCCGAGCGCACAGCGTTGATGCAGCGCGCCAATGCGGCCTATGAAGCGGGCGACCTGCTGGCGCTGCTGACACTGCAATTGCAGATCGAACAGGTCAACGAAGCGCAAGCCGCACAGCTGGCCGCTTCGCAGGTGCGCCACTTCAACAAGGTGCTGGCCGAACAGCTGCGCGAAATCGAACAGGAAATTGACGGCCGCCAGCAGGCCTTTGCCGAAAGTTACGGTTTCATGCTCGACAAACGCATCGACCCGGCGCAACTGGGCCGCCTGCTGAAAGATGAACTGCGTGATATCGACATGGCTGCCACGCAACTGGCCGCCGAACGACGCTGGCTCTGCGGTGACCCGGTGCAGGCCAAACGCTACATCAAGCGCCTGCGCATCGAACAGACGCTGGACGACGACATGGCCGGCATGTTCTTTTGAAGCCCCACAAGCCAAAGACCGGCAGCCAGCCCATCGAGATAACTGTCGCGACCAACGCGACCGGCGACAGCGGCCAGAACAGCGAGCACGGCGTTGCTGACGCCAAGGTTCAACTGACAGCCCTGACGCTGGCTGTGGTGGGCATCGGCCAGATGGGCCTGGCGCTGGCGCTGCGCCTGCGCGACTGCGGCCACGTGTTGCGTGTGCATGACCTGGCTGCCGAGCGCTGCCGGCTGGCGCAAGAAGAAGACCTGACGGTTTGCAGCCACGCCGCCGTTGCAGCGCAGGGCTGCGCGGCGCTGGTGGTGGCGGTGGTGGACGCGGCGCAAACCGAAGCCGTGCTCTTTGGCCCCGGCGGTGCCGCAGCCGCGCTGGCACCCGGCAGCGCCGTGCTGCTGTGCGCCACCATCGGCCCGGCCGACACCGAGGTTCTGGCGCTGCGGCTGCAGGCGCTGGGCCTGCAGGCCATAGACGCGCCGATGTCGGGCGGGCCACTGCGGGCACGCCAGGGCCGCATGAGCCTGATGGTGGCTTGCGCGCAGGGCGTGTGGGCGCGTTGGCAGCCGCTGCTGCAACAAATGGCCGAGCCGGTATTTCATGTCGGCCACACGGCCGGCGCCGGTGCACGCACCAAGCTCGTCAACAACCTGCTGGCCGCCATCAACCTGGCGGGTGCTTGTGAGGCCATCGCGCTGGCTGAAAAGATGGGCCTGGACGCCGCCACCACGCTGCAGGTGGTTGAAGCGTCCAGCGGCCAAAGCTGGATCGGCAGCGACCGCCTGCGGCGTGCGCTGGATGCCAGCCGGCCGCTCGACGCGCCGCCGCTGGCACAGACCGCGCTGCTGGCCAAAGACAGCACGCTGGCGCTGCAGGCGGCGCGCCAGGCCGGTGTTGAGCCGCTCTTGGGTGCGCTGGCGCAGCAGTTGTTTGCGCAGGCCTGCGCGGCGGGGCTGGGCGCTGCCGATGACTCTGCTCTGCTGGGCTGGATGCGCGGCCTTGCCGTTACTTCAAAACTTCCGGGTCATCAGGACCGTTAGCTGCGGCCGCACCGCTCGGGTCAACAAAGTTGTTAGCCCAGGCTGGCGGCGGCGGCACCGGCAACGCAGCAGCGCCGCCCCGCTGCGGCGGTTTTTTGGCCACGCGCGCAGCCGCGCGGGCCAGCCGCACGGCTTCGCGTGTTTGC
>JAYUPP010000459.1:0-6729 GCA_043760045.1 Betaproteobacteria bacterium | reverse complement strand
GGGAAAGCTTCGGTTTTTCGGGGCGTTCGCCCGCCTTGCGAAAGCCCGCGATTCATCAGCGGCTGCCAAACATCATGCGCCGCGCCAGCCAGCGCTGCAGCGGCGGGGCGGCCTGCAGCGCGGCCAGACCCAGCCCGCGTGCGGTGGCGGCGCCGGGCAGTTTCCAGGTGAAGCTGCGGGCCAGAAAGTCGGTGGTCGCTATCGTCGCCCAGCGGTCGGTCGCGCGGGCCCAGTTGGCGCTGCGCAAAGCGGCGTCGATGTCGCCGTTGCGCTGGTTCTCGCGGCGCAGTGCAGCCACCAGTTCATGCGCGTCGCGCAGGCCCAGGTTCAGCCCCTGGCCGGCCACCGGGTGCAGCGTTTGTGCCGCGTTGCCGATGCGCACGGTGCGGCCCTGCACCAGCGTGTGCTCGGCGTTCAGGCCCAGCGGAAAAGCCTTCAACGCCGAGACCGCCAGCAGCGGCCCGGCTTGCAGAGGCAAGATGGTGCGCAGCACGGCCAGGCGCTGCGCGTCGCTGAGGTCGCGCACGGGGTCGTCTGCGGCCGGCACGCACCACACCAGCGCGGCGTGCAAAGGGCCGCCTGCGGCAGCGTGCAAAGGGCCGCCTGCGGCGTCAGGCAACGGCAACAGTGCCACCGGCCCGTGGCGCGTGAAACGCTCGAAGGCCTGGCCACGGGGGTGGCCCGGGCCACCCTGCAACTGCAGCGTGCCCACCCACGCCGTCTGGCCGTAGTCGGCCACCACGGCCTTGCGCTGCGGCGCGCCGAACACACCGCCCTCGGCCACCACGGCAGCGTCGAATCGATCAACGATGCCGGCATCCAGCGCCACGCCGTCGGGGCCGTTTTTGATGTCGAGCACCGGTGTGCCCCAGCGGGTGTGCAAACGTTCGGGCTGCTGCTGCGTTTGCTGCAACCAGGCCGCCTGCAGCGCAGCCAGCAGCGTGCCGTAGCCGAGCACCGCACCCAGCTGCGGCACGCCCAGGTCTTGGGCCCGCAACCACACTTCAGGCTCACCCATCAGCGCGGCCCAGGGCATGGCCAGCGTGGGCGGCGCTTGCGAGACATGCACCTGCACGATGGCCTGGGCAGCCGCCACAGGCCAGGCCTGCAGCCGCTGCAAAAACTGCACACTGCCGAGTGACAGCGCCAGCGTGCGCGGGTCGCCCGCGACGTCGTGATCTGCCGCGCGCGCATCAAACACCGTGATCTGCGCGTGCGGAAGCTGGCGCGCTGCATGCAGCGCCAGCGCCAGACCTACGGGCCCGGCACCGACCACGGCCAAACGCCAGAAGGTGGAATTCACAAGTTTGGGTTCACCAGCGCGCCCTCAGCCACGCCCGGCGGCATCGTAGTCGGCGGAGCGTTGGCCGGCCTGAGCCCGCATGTTTCTTGAGTTCTTGCCACGATTGCTCAAGTTGAAGTTGATCCAGTCTGATCAGGGCTGCGGCAGTGGGTTATGGCGCAGATACTGCTGCAGCCACTGCTGCACTTCAGCGCGCCCCGGCGCGCCCAGCACCGCACCCGGCCGCTGGCATTTCAGCGCCGCCGCCACCGCCGCAAAGTGCAGCGCGTCGGCATCGCCCTGGCCTTCGGCCAGCGCCACCGCCAGCGCGCCATGAAACACATCGCCCGCTGCGGTGGTGTCCACGGCTGCGGCCACCGTGCACGCTGCCATGTGCTGCAGGCTGCCCTGGTGGCGCTGCCACAGCAGGCCCTGCGCACCCTGGGTCACCACCGCCACCTCGGCCCCGGCCGCCAGCGCGGCATCCAGGGCTTGTTGCGTATTGCCGTCGCTGTAAGCCGCCAGCCCGGGTGCCGAGAACACGGCCCATTGCGCCAAGCCCACCAGGCGCAGCAGGTCGGCACGCGGCGCGGTGTCAGCGTCCAGCACCGACAACACACCGCTGGCCCGCGCCTGCTGCAGGGCCGCTTCGGCCCAGTGCACACAACGCGGGTCGACCAGCAGCGCGTGTGCGCCGTGCAGTGTGGCCTGCCAGGCCTCTGCGTCGCGCTGCGGGGCGCGCAGCAAGGCGTCGCCCCGGTGGCTGACGATCAGCCTTTCGCCATTGTTGTCAACGATGACGGTGGAGACCGAACTCTGCGCGCTGAGCACCGGCAGCAAGCCGCTGCTGCCCACGCCCTCGCGCATGAGGTGCGCGCGAAATTCGGCAACAACTTCGTCGTCACCCACCGGCGACACCAGTTCGGTGACCGCGCCCAGGCGCGCTGCCGCCACCAGTGCGTTGGCGGTCATGCCACCCACCCGCCGTGCGTAGTGGCGGGCAGCCGTTTTGTGGCCGGGCGCCGGCGCAGCGTCTACCGTGAAATGGTGGTCCAGCGCAATATGGCCCACGCCCACCAGGCGCACAGACGCCGCCATGTCAGCTAACCTGCAGCAGCATGACAGTCACCGCGCCTCAATGCTCGGGTTCCAGCACCACCTTGGCCGCCGCAAGGCGGCCGTGGTGCAGGTCGTCAAAGGTTTCAGCGCCCTGCGACAACGGCCGGCGCAGCACCCAGGCCAGGCTGCCGAACACACCGCGGTTGCGCGTGGCGGCGCTGCCAGCATGCCGATGGCGCCGCCGCCCAGGATCAACACACGGCATTCGGGCAGCGGGCGCAGCAGGCTTTTCAGCGACTGGTTGACGGCGCGCAGCGCGGTGGCGGCGGGCTCGGTCAGCGCGGCGGCCGTGGCCGGCAAACCGTCAGGCAGTTCGATCAAAGAGCTGCCGGGTATGCCCATCTGCTGCGCAAAGGCGCCCGGCCGCTGCATGCCCACCATCGTGCGCAGGCTGCACAGGTTGTCGCGGCCCTGCAGGCAGTAGTCGCACAGACCGCTGGTGATCAGCGGGTTGCCGGTGACGCGCTGGCCCTCGCGCCAGCGCGGGTGCGCCGAGTGCGCCACCGTGGCCGCAAATTCATGGCCCAGCACCAGGCCCGGCAGGCGCCGTGGGTCGTGGCCGTGATAAGCGTGCATGTCAGAGCCGCAGATGCCAGCGGCGTCGATGCGCAGCACCACTTCGCCGCTGGCCAGCACGGGCTCGGCGCGGTCTTGCCGCGCGGCGACCTGCAATTCGGTTTCGCGGCGCGCCACCAGCAGCAGCGTCGCGCCGGCCAAGCCCAGTGCGGTGGCCAAGGCCTCGCCGATGCCGGCATTGCCGCCGGTGACCACCGCGTGTTTGCCGTGCAGCGTGAACAGTTGTTTGATCACAAGGTCACGGCTGGGCCCAGGCGCCATCGCTGTCTTCATGAAGTGGCTTCGGTTGCACTCAAAAACGCGCTGTGGAAAGCAACCATAACGGCTGTTCAGGTGGACGTGATCCAGCCCTGGTGTTGCGCCGCTTGCAGATGCGGCAGGTGGTTGAACACCACCAGGCTGTGGCGCTTGGGTGTGAACGCGAACTCGGTCAAGGCGCTGTTGCGGATGCGCAGGTTCAGCTCGATGCTGGTGGCCGGCGGCGCACCCAGCACCTGCGCCACCGCCGTGGCAATGGGGCCGCCGCTGCTGACCATCAGCACATTGCCGCTGCAGTGGCTGCGCACATGGTCGAGCGCGGCCACGATGCCGGCCACCCAGGCCGCATAAGCCGGCATGCCGGCCGGTGCGATGCTGCCGGCCATCCAGGCCAACAAGGCTTCGCGCAAGATACGAAAGTGCTGCCGGTAGCCGTCGGGGGTGTTGTGCGGCGGCAGCGGCCCGGGGTGAAAAGCTTGCAGCAGCGCTTCACTGTGGTACTCGTTCAGCCCCGGCCATTCCAGCGCCGCCGGCAACGGGCCGTGGCCCTGGCCCAGCGCCGCCAGCGACTGCACGTGCCGGCGCAGGCTGCCGCGCAGCACGGCTTCGAATTGCACGCCATGGGCCGCGAGATAAGCGCCCAGCGCATGGCACTGCTGTGCACCCAAAGGGCTGAGTTGGTCGTAGTCGGTGGCGCCAAAACTGGCCTGGCCGTGGCGCACGAGGTAGAGGGTTCCCATGGCCGGCATTGTGAGCATGCCCGGCGCTGCGCGCCGTCACGCAAGCGACGCGCACGCGCGCAAGCGCAGCGGCGCCTGAAGCGAATGCGCAGGCCCCATCTGAAGCGCTGCGCAATTGCTGCGCCGGTCGGTTACGCTGCCGCTTCGTCATCAACCGAAGCTTCGAGTTCCACGCTTCACCACCATGAATCACACCATGAACTACCGCCACCTGGGCCGCAGCGGCCTGCGCGTCAGCACCTTGTCTTTGGGCTCCTGGGTGACTTATCACAACCAGGTGGACACTGTGCTGGCGCGCGAAATGATGGCCGCTGCCTTTGATGCCGGCATCAACTTCTTCGACAACGCCGAGGCCTATGCGGGCGGCCGCAGCGAAGAAGTGATGGGCGCGGCGCTGCGGCAACTGGCCTGGCCGCGCCTGAACTACATCGTCAGCACCAAATTCTTCTGGGGCCTGGACCGCGAGGGCGCGGCCATCAACCGCAAAGACACACTGAACCGCAAATACCTGATGCAGGCGATGGACGGGTCGCTCCAGCGCATGGGGCTGGACCACATCGACCTCATCTACTGCCACCGCCCCGACCCCGGCACGCCCATCGAAGAAACCGTGCGCGCGATGAGCGACCTCATCACCCAGGGCAAGGCGCTGTACTGGGGCACCAGTGAATGGCCGGCTGAAAGCATCCGCGCGGCCTGGGAAATAGCCGATCGGCACCACCTGCACAAGCCGCTGATGGAGCAGCCGCAGTACCACCTGTTTCACCGCCGCCGGGTGGAAAAAGAATATGCGCCGCTCTACGAAGACCTGGGCCTGGGGCTGACCACCTGGAGCCCACTGGCCAGCGGCTTGCTCACCGGCAAATACAGCCAGGGCCTGCCCGAAGGCAGCCGCGGCGCGATGCACAACATGGCTTTCCTGCGCGACGAATTGCAGCACCCAGCGAAAAACGCCGCCGTGCAGCAGCTGCAAACCCTGGCCGCCGAACTGAACGGCACGGTGGCGCAGCTGGCCATTGCCTGGGTGGCGAAAAACCCCCACGTCAGCACCGTCATCACCGGCGCGTCCAAACTGTCGCAATTGCAGAGCAACCTGAGCGCACTGCAGTTGATTGAAAAGCTGACGCCCGAAGTCTGCCAGCGCATCGACGACATCACGCTGGCGCTGGCGGCTTGATGGCAGCGCAGCGCCGCAGCGGGCCGGCACTGTGGGTGGGGTTGCCGCTGGCGCTGTGCCTGGCCCTGCTGGCCGGCTGCGCCACGCCGCCACCCACACCGGCACGCCCCGCCACACCCGCACCCTTCGTGCAAAGAACCTTGACCGCCGACGAACGCAAAGCCGCCTTCGACAAGGTGTTCAGCACCATCCAGCAGCAGTATGTAGACCCGCAACACAACGGCGTGGACTGGGCAGCGGTGGGCGCACGTTACCGAGCCGAACTGTTGCGCGGTGGCGTGGACGAAGGCCAGTTCTGGCGCGGCCTGAACCGCATGGCCGGCGAACTGAAAGACGCCCACACAGGCGTGCGCAGCCCGCTGGAGGTGAATGCCATCGTGCAGCAGCGCGGCCACTACGGCCTGGGCCTGGTGAAGCTGGACGGGCACTGGGTGGTGGCGGGTGTGTCGGGCAACAGCCAGGCTGCACTGCTGGGGGTGCGCAGCGGGCACCGGCTGCTGCAGATCGACGGCCAAAGCGCCGAAGCCTGGTGGCAGGCCAGCGCAGCGGCCGTGCGCGGCAGTTCCACCGAACGGTCCAACTTCACGCTCGTCAGCCGCGAACTGAACCAGCGCGCGGTGGGCAGCATCCTCACGCTGGCGCTGCAGCGTCCCGACGGCAGCGCCTACAGCGTGACGCTGCGGCAAGACCCGCAAAGCCCGGTGCAGTCACTGTTGCGCAGCCATCTGTTGGCGTCCAACCTGGGTTATCTGCGCTTTGCTGCTTTCCTGGAACCGTTGATGCCCGAGATGATTTCGGCGCTGCGCCGCTTGTCGTCGGCACAGGGGCTGGTGCTCGACCTGCGCGGCAACGGCGGTGGCTCTCTCAAGATGGCGGTTGACTTGATGGGCTGGCTGCTGAAAAGCGGCGGCGAGGTGGGCCAGATCGTGACGCGCAACAACCAGCGCTTGCTGGGCCCTGCGGTGGCAGCCGCAGGCAGCCCCTCGGGCTTGCAAGATCAGACGCCCAACTTGAACGTCACGCTGCAAACGCAGGCACTGGCGATGCCAATTGCCGTGCTGATCGACGAAAACACCGCCAGCGCCGCCGAACTGCTGGCCGCCGTGCTGCAAGACCGCGGCCGCGCGCGCGTGTTTGGCAGCACCAGCTGCGGCTGCCTGCTGGGCGGGCGTGGTGCGGGTGAAGCGCTGCCCGGTGGCGGGCGGCTGCAGATGAGCCTGTTTGACATGCGCATTGGCAGTGCGCCGGGCAAACGCATAGAAGGTGTGGGGGTGCAGCCCGACCAGCCCACGCCGTTGACGCTGCAGGCGCTGCAAGGCCAGCGCGACGCCGTGTTTGAAGCCGCGCAGGCCTGGCTGCAGCAGGGCGCGCCGGGGCTGGCCGGGCACTGACTCAAAATCGTCATCACCAAACTCAGGAGCCGCCATGAGCAACCGCCGTCGTTTCATCCAGCAGTCCACTGCCGCTGCTGGCGCACTGGCCTTCCCCGTCATCGCCGGCGCCCAGCCGAAGCCCGTGAAAGTGGGCATCCTGCACCCCGTCACGGGTGCGCTCGCTTATTCGGGCCAGCAGTGCCG
>JAYUPP010000458.1:0-6744 GCA_043760045.1 Betaproteobacteria bacterium | reverse complement strand
GACTGCCCCCACCAACCCCCCCACCCCCCCCAACCCCAACTTCGCAGCTTTTCCCGCCAGCGGTGCTCTGGCCGGCCTGGCGCTGCTGCAGCTGCAGCAAGCCGGCGCGGTGCTGCACATCCGCCTGAACCGTCCGGCCAAGCGCAATTCCATCAGCGACGAATTGCTGGCGCAGTTGCACACGGTGTTTGTCAACGTGCCAAGCGACATCAAAGCAGCCGTCATCAGCGGCGAGGGCCAGCACTTCTGCGCCGGGCTCGATTTGTCTGAGGTGAGCGAGCGCAATGTGTTTGAAGGCATGCAGCATTCACGCGCCTGGCACGCCTGTTTTGACGCCATTCAGTTTGGCCCGGTGCCTGTGGTGGCGGTGCTGCACGGCGCGGTGGTGGGCGGCGGGCTTGAACTGGCGGCAGCGGCGCACTTGCGGGTGGCCGAAGACAGCAGTTTTTACGGCCTGCCCGAAGGCACACGGGGCATCTTTGTGGGTGGTGGCGGATCGGTGCGCATCAGCCGGCTGATCGGCGCCAGCCGCATGACCGACATGATGTTGACCGGCCGCGTGTTTGATGCCGACGCCGGCCAGGCGATGGCCTTCAGCAACTACCGCGTGGCCGACGGCCAGGGCATCAGCAAGGCGCTGGAACTGGCGACCAAGATCGCCACCAACGCACCGCTGAGCAACTACGCCATCACGCAGGCGCTGCCGCGCATAGCCGATTTGTCAGCCAGCGACGGGCTGTTTGTAGAGTCACTTATTTCCAGCATTGCGCAGGGCGACGAGGCGGCGAAAGAACGCGTGCGCGCGTTCCTGCAAGGGCGCGCCAACAAGGTGGTGAAGGGCTGAAAAACTGACGCCTGGCTGTTGTCAGCTTACAGCTTGGTCAACACCTTGTGCAGCGCAAACACGATGAGCAAAACCCACATCTACCCGGTGCGTGTGCAGTTTGGCGACTGCGACCCCGCAGGCATAGTTTTTTTCCCGAATTTCAGCCGCTGGATGGACGAAGCATCTTTGTCTTTTTTCATGGCTTGCGGCGTGCCGCCGTGGCGTGAACTGGTGAAAACACGTGGCATCGTCGGCACGCCCTTGCTGGAAATTCACACCCGGTTCATGCGCACCGCAACCTATGGTGAAACCATCGAAGTGCACACCACCATCGAAAGCTGGGCCGCCAAAACTTTCACCCACCGACACGTCGTCAAGCGCGACGGCACTGTGCTCTGCGAAGGCACCGAAGTGCGCGCTTTTGTCATCAAAGACCCCCAGAACCCCGAGCGCATCAAGGCCATACCGGTGCCTGTGGACATCCACGCGCTATGCACTTGAACCATGTACAGGCAATAGGCAAGACCTGACCCCATACTCCACTTGACCCCATACTCCACTTGAACCATGTACAGGCAATAGGCAAGACCTGACCCCATACTTACCCCATACTCCGTACTCCTACTCCGCCATAGGCAAGACCTGACCCCATACTCCGTGACCCCATACTCCGCCCATACTCCGTTTGAAACGCCGCTGCTGAAGAGCCTGCCCGAAGCGGTGCAGCAAAGCCAGGCTGCCAGCATCCCGTTTCCGCCCCGCCTGGGCCGGCCGCAGGAATTTGCCGCATTGGCGGCGCACATCATCAGCAACGGGCACTTGAACGGCGAAGTGATACGGCGGGACGGCGCGCTGCGCATGGCGCCGCGCTGAACCGCTTACTGAGCCGCTTACTGCGCTGTCCAGCCCCCGTCCACCGCCCAGGCCACGCCGCGCACGTTGTCGGCGCCGGGTGAACATAAAAACAGCGCCAGGTCGCCCAGCTGTTCGGGCGTGGTGAACTGCAGCGAAGGCTGCTTTTCACCCAGCAATTCGGTGCGCGCCTGCTCAGGGCTCAGCTTGCCGGCCGCCGCGCGGGCGTCGATCTGCTTTTGCACCAGCGGCGTCAACACCCAGCCCGGGCAGATGGCGTTCACCGTCACGCCGGTGGTGGCGAGCTCCAGGGCGCTGGCTTTGGTCAGGCCGACGATGCCGTGTTTGGCCGCCACATAGGCGCTTTTGGCCGCGCTGGCCACCAGGCCGTGCGCGCTGGCGATGTTGATGATGCGGCCCCAGTTTTTCGTGCGCATGTGCGGAATGACCAGGCGGCTGGTGTGAAAGGCGCTGCTCAGGTTGATGGCGATGATGGCGTCCCAGCGCTCCACGGGGAAGTCTTCCACGCGCGCCACATGCTGGATGCCGGCGTTGTTGACGAGCACGTCCACACCGCCAAACCGCTGCGCTGCAAAGCTCATCATGGCTTCGATGTCGGCCGGTTTGCTCATGTCGGCGCCGTGGTAATCCACCTCGGCGCCAAACGCTGCGCCGGCAGCAGCGACGGCCGCTTTCGGGCCATCGACATCACCAAAACCGTTCAGCACGATGTGCGCACCCTGGCGCGCCAGGCTGATGGCGATGCCCAGGCCGATGCCGCTGGTGCTGCCGGTGACGAGCGCAGTTTTGCCATTGATATTCATGCTGTTTGCTCCTTCGGGTGCTGAATGCCGGGCATTGTTTCACTGCGCCTGGCCTGGGCAACCCGGGCCATCCAAATGCGCCGCAAAACGCGGCGCGACAAAAAACGTTACGCAGCGATACCGCGCTGAAAGGACACACCCTGCCCGGCACGCAAAGATGGCGCCCTGTTCAACCCCGGGCCCACCCTGCAAAACACGGCCCACACCGACGAAAGCACCTGATCATGAAAACCTGGATCAAACGCACGCTGATCACCCTGGCCGGCGCGCTGGCCCTTGGCGGCACCGTGGCGGCCTGCGCCCACCGCAACCACCACGGCTGGCGGCAGATAAGCGCAGCCGACGCAATGGACATGAAAAACAAGGTGGTCGACCGCGTGGGCAGCAAGCTGAACCTGGACACGGCACAAAAGGCCAAGCTCGGCACCCTGGCCGACAGGCTGCGCGAAGGCCGTAACGCGGTGGTGCGCAGCAGCGCCGACCCGCGCGCCGAATTGCAGGCGCTGATGGCCGGCCCCACTTTCGACCGCAACAAAGCCAGCAGCTTGATCGCCGGCAAGGTGGCCGCCGTGACCACGCAGTCGCCTGCGGTGGTGGCCGCGATGGCCGATTTCTACGACAGCCTGAAGCCTGAACAGCAGGCCCAGGTGCGCGAGTTCCTGAAGCAACGCGGCCAGCGCGGCGGCGGCTTTGGCCATCGCAGCTAACTTCCATGATGCGTGGCGGCGCCACGCATCATGGGGAACTGCCACACCCACACCCACACCCACACCGGCACCCGCACCATGGCCGCACCCGACAATGCCACCATGCGCCGGCTGTTGCTGATTGACGATGACGAGCACCTGGGGCCGCCGCTGGCGGCCTTTTTCAGGCGTCATGGCTTCGCGCTGCAGCACGCCACCCGGCCCAGCGTGGGCCTTGCGCTGCTGCAGGAACACAGCGCTGCCGGCAGTGGTTTTGACGCCGCCATCCTGGATGTGATGCTGCCTGAGATGGACGGCTTCGAGCTCTGCCGCACCATACGCCGCAGCCCCGGCGCCATCAGCAGCTTGCCGCTGGTGATGTTGACGGCACGCGGCGATGTGATGGACCGCGTGGTGGGCCTGGAGCTGGGCGCCGACGACTACCTGCCCAAACCTTTTGAGCCGCGTGAACTGCTGGCGCGCATCCAGACCGTGTTGCGGCGCACCGAGGCGCCTGCCGCACCCACATCGGCCGCAACTGCGGCGAAATCGACACTGGCGGGCAGCCTGCGTTTTGAGGGCTTGCTGATCGACCTGGACCGCCGCAGCGTGCAGGTGCACGGCCGGGCCACTGAGCTGACGAGCACGGAATACGAACTCTTGCTGCTGCTGGCGCGCGCCCCTGGCAAGGTGTACAGCCGCGATGACATCCTGGCGCGGCTGCGCGGCCACGCGGGGCAGGACATCCACAGCCGCGCGGTGGACATTCTTGTCAGCCGTTTGCGCAAAAAGCTGGAACCGCTGAACGTGGTGCACACGCTGCGCAATGCCGGTTACTTGTTTGCCGGGTTGCGGGGTTGAAGGCGGGCCCTCACGGCGGCTGGCGCGCTGCCGCGCGCGCCTGGGTACAGCACCATTGGCAGCGCCGCACGCATTCCATCAAAGGCCGGCTGGTAGCAGTGTTTGTGCTGCTGGCGCTGGCCACCACGGTGGTCTTTGTCATCGGCACCCAGCAAGTGTTGCAAGGCGGCTGGCAGGCTTACGTGCGACCTTTGGTGAGTGACTACCTGCAGCTGCTGGCGGCCGACATCGGCAGCCCGCCGGACGCTGCGCGGGCGCGGGCGCTCACGCAGCGGCTGCCACTGGCCGTGCACATCGAGGGCCCGCAGGTGCAGCTGGACACCCACCCGGGGCACTTCGGCCGCCGCTCGGGGCCCGACCGGAAACGCGTGCCAAGCAACGGCACCCAGAACGATCATGAGCCCGAACAAGACCGCAACTACAACCGCAACTACAACCGCAACCACGACCGTCGCCCCTGGTCGTGGACGGTGCAGCAGCCTGACGGCCACCGCATCAGTTTTGCGCTGGTCGCACCCCCCGATATCGAACGCCCGCGCCTGCTGGGATGGGCCACGCTGGCCGCGCTGGTGGCCTTGACGGTGTTGGCCTATGCTGCCGTGCGCCGCCAGTTGCGGCCGCTGCAAGACATCAGCGCCGGTGTCATGGCCTACGGCGCCGGCCGACTTCACACCCCCATACCCGTGCGCAGGCGCGACGAGCTCGGTGACCTGGCCACGCGCATCAACGACATGGCACACAGTTTGAACGGCATGCTGGACGCCAAACGGGCGCTGCTGCTGGCCATGAGCCATGAACTGCGCAGCCCGCTGACCCGTGCGCGTGTGAACGCCGAACTGCTGGACGACAGCCCCGAACGCCAGGCGCTGCTGCGCGACCTGGCAGAGATGCGCGACCAGATCACGGCGCTGCTGGAAGGTGAACGCCTGGCGGATGGCCATGCCGCGCTGCACACCGAAAGTGTGGACCTGGCCGCCCTGGCCACCGAAGCCGCTGCGGCCGATGCGCTGGCCCACCCGGAGGCGCTGGCCGTGGCCTTGAAGTTGGACCTTAGGCCCTTCACCGTGCAGGCCGACGCCACGCGGCTGCGGCTGTTGCTGCGCAACCTGTTGCAAAACGCGCGCCGTCACGGGCGGGCGGAAGCGGGCGGTGCCGGCAGCCTTGCACCCGAACTCTTCCTGCAGCGCCTGCCCGACGGGCGCACCGCGCTGGGCGTGCGCGACCACGGGCCGGGCGTGGCGCCGGCACAGCGTTCACAGCTGGCGCAGCCCTTCTACCGCCCCGACAGCGCCCGCACCCGCAGCAGTGGCGGTGTGGGCCTGGGCTTGTACCTGTGCCGGCTGGTGGCCGAGGCGCACGGTGGTGAATTGCAGATCAGCGCTGCCGAACCCGGGCTGCGGGTGGCCATGGTGTGGTGACGCCGTGGTGCTGGGCGCCTGCCATGCATCATCGAAGTTATGTTGCACAGCCCTGATGTTGCGGGGCGCGGCCCCGCAGCATGCATGCCAGGGCCTTGTCAGGCCGACCTGCGGCCAGCAGCGGCTTTCCTGGACCAGCCGGCCGCCAGGCCTGCGGCCAGCACCAGGGCCAGACTGGTGGGCTCGGGCACGGTGCCGCCGGTGCGGCCATTCAGCGCAAAGGCCAGTTCAGGATTGACCTGTGTACCGCCGTCCACCACGGCACCAAAACTGCCACCCGCGATGCTTTGTTTCCCATTGCCGGGGTTGCCGTCCAGCGTCGGCACCACCCAGGGGCCGCTGCCCCGTGTGCCACCAATGTTCCACGTCAGCCAGTAGCTACCGGCGTTCAATTCAAGATCAGAAATGTCCACACCCAGCTGGAAGATCGGCCGATTGGTCACTTGTGGCGCGGTGCTCAAGACGCGAAAACCCACCTGGCCTTCATGGGTGGCGGTGGCCGAACCCGAAGCGACCAGGGTGCCTGTGTTGACATCACCGGCCATGATTTGCCAGTTCACCGATGTGAAGGTGAAGCCCGAGGCGCCCGTCTGGTAGCTGAAGAGGCTCAAACTTTCCACCGTCCAGGTGCTGCCCAGCGGCACCGTGAAGTCGTCGGCGACGCTGTTGTTTGAAGCGGTCTGTGCGCCCCAGCCCAAGGTGCCGGCTGCGGGCGGCAGGATGGACAAACCCGCACCGTCCACCACCCTGCCGTTGCTGTAGATGGGGGCTGCATGTGCGGCCGCGGCGCAGATCAGCGACAGGGCGGCGGCGGTGCTCAGGCGGCGAAAGTGGTGCAGTGCGGTCATGGTCTTCTTTCGGGGGGTGGTGCCAAGTGTTGAGGGGCGGCAACTCCGTTTTGCGGCTGCCATGGCGGCACCTGTTTGCAAGACCGGGGCCAGAAAAGCGGCGCCACAGCGGCCGCTGCGGGCCAGCCTCTTTTTGGCGGCTGCGCGCGTGATGCACTGCACGGCGCGGGGCTCAAAAGCACGCTTTTTAGGTGCTGGAGTGCCCTTCACGTGGCACAGAGACTGCGGCAACGGCGGCTGCAAAGCCGTGCTTCCGGCCAGGCCTGGGGCATCAACCCCAGGCCGAGTTCATTACACCGCCGCCGTGCCGGTGCCGCAGGCCTGTGGGGTGTTCACCCCAGGTTTTACGGACCCGTCTTTCGTGGTCCGGGGCGCTGCCCCGCACCCTGAAAGTTGAAGTCAGCCTTCGCGACCCTGCAGCAGCCGCGC
>JAYUPP010000457.1:0-6744 GCA_043760045.1 Betaproteobacteria bacterium | reverse complement strand
ACAGCCAACCAGGGCTCTCAACTTCATCTTCGACTCCAGAGGTTTTGCGGTTTGAAACCCGCTTGATGGGCGAGTGTTGCCGCGCCGCATCAGTTCCGCCCATCCGGATTAACCAATGCCAAAAGCTGGCAAGCGGCTGGCAGCCCGCAGTCAGCCCGTACGCAAGCGGTGTGCCGGCGTCAGCGGCCCTGGATGTGTTGCCCGCAACTGACACCCTGTTGCCATCAAAAACAAACTTGCATCCATCTCTGCTGGGCCATCCTTAAGTCGTGCGGCTTTCGGCGGCGACGCGGCACACTGCGCGGCGAGCCGCGACCAGCGGCCACATAACCATACCCAGAGAGAAATGCCATGAGGACACGTTTTGCATTCACCGCCCTGGCCCTGGGCGTTGCATCTTTCAGCAACGTCACAGCCCAGAACGCACCTGCCGCTGCCGCTGCTGCAGCCGCCGCCGCCGCTGCAACCACCACCACGGCTGCGGCCCCGGCAGCCGTCGCCGGCGCCAAGGCCGGCGAGTGTTACGCCCGCGTCTACACGCCGCCGCGCTTCGAAAACCAGGAAGAAAAAGTGCTGGTGCGCCCAGCCGTCAAACAAGCACGCGTGATCCCGGCCAAGCTTGGCATGGTGGAAGAAAAGCAGACCGTGCGCGAAGCCTACAAGCGCACCGAGACGGTGCCGGCCACCTACAAAACGGTGACCGAGCAGGTTGAAGTCAAGCCCGCCTACAAACGCGTGGAAGTGATCCCGGCCACTTACAAGATGGTGGAAGAAAAAGTGGTTTCGCGCCCGGCTTCAACACGCACCGAAACCATTGCCGCCACCTTCAAGCCGGTGACCGAGAAGGTTGAAGTCAAGCCGGCCAGCAAGCGCCTGGAAGTGATTCCCGCGACCTACAAAACCACGACCGAAAAAGTCGAAGTCAAGCCGGCCAGCAAGCGGCTTGAGGTGGTGCCCGCCAGCTACAAGATGGAAACCGAAACCGTGGTCGTGAGCCCGGCTTCCAAACGCATCGAAATCATTCCCGCCACCTACAAGACAGTGACTGAAAAAGTGGAAGTGCGCACTGCTTCGGTGCGCCAGATGGCGCTGGAAGTGCCGCTGAAAACGCTGACCATGCGTGTTGAAAGCGCGGCCGCCAGCAAGCGGCTGGAGGTGCTGCCGGCCAGCTACAAAACGGTGGAAGAAAAGATCGAAACCGTGGCCGCCAGCAAGCGGCTGGAAGTGGTGCCGGCGGTGTATGAAGACGTGACGGAAAAGATCATCGTCACCGAAGCATCCACGCAGTGGAAACAGGGCCGCGCCTACCTGTCGCAGGCCAAGGAAGTGACCACCTCGACGGCTTACCGCGCCGCCGTGGCTGCGGGTGCCAACCCCAAGGGCGTGGACAAGGCGGCGCTTGACGCTTCCACCTTCGGCCGCGCCGGCGACGACATCATGTGCCTGGTGGAAGTGCCGGCGCAGTACAAGACCATCACCAAGCGCGTGCTGAAAACGCCCGCCAGCACCCGCGAAGTGACCATTCCCGCGCAGTTCACCGTCATCAAGAAGCAGGTGGTTGACAAAGCTGCATCCACACGCGAAATCGAGATTCCGGGCACCTACGGTTCTTTCACGCGCAAGGTGGTGGACATGAAGCCGCTGCTGGGCCGTGGTTACAAACTGTCAGCCGACGGCAACACGCTCACCGGCCCGGGCGGCGAGAAGCTGACCCCGGTGTATGACAAGTCGATCACGGGCGCCGCGCTGGGTGCCGTGGGCACCCACGCCACCGGTGCCACCCGCGTGGCCGATGCCGGCGCTGAAGGTTCCACCATCGTGGGCTATATGAAAGAAGTGGCCGTGCCGGCCGAGTTCCAGACGCTCAGCAAGCGGGTGGTGGACAAGGCCGAAAGCACGCGTGAAATCGAGATCAAGGCGGTGACGAAGGCGGTGCAAAAGCGGGTCGTCGCGGCTGCCGCCTCAACCAAGGAAATCGAGATCCCGGCCGAGTTCAAGACCGTCACCCGCCAGGTGGTGGACCAGCCCGCGTCCACGCGTGAAGTTGAAGTTCCGGCGGTGTTCGAGGTCGTCACCCGCAAGGTGGTGGACCAGCCCGCCAGCCGCCGCGACGTGCCCGTTCCCGAGCAGTTTGCGATGATCAAAAAACGTGTGGTGGACAAAGAAGCCAGCAGCCGCGAAGTGGACGTGCCGGCGGTGCTGCAGACCCTCACCAAGCAGGTGGTGGACAAAGCCGCCAGCACGCGCGAAATTGACGTGCCGGCTGAATTCCGCATGGTCAAGGTGACGAAGGTCATCGAGCCGGCGAAGACCGACATGGTGGACACGGCGGCCGAATACACCACGCAGAGCAAACGCGTGAAGGTGTCTGACGGTGGCCAGGAAATGCGCTCCATCCTGTGCGAAACCAACGCCACCCCGGGCCGCATCCGCGAGCTGCAGGCGGCGCTGAAAAAGGAAGGCTTCGACCCCGGCCCGCAAGACGGCGTGATCAGCAACCGCACCATGGCCGCAATCAATGCTTTCCAGACGGCGAAGAAACTGCCGGTGGACCCGTACATCAACCTCGACACGGTGAAGGCGCTGGGGGTGAAGCCGAACTGATCCGGGCTCACGTCCAGGCTCGAGTTCAGGCTCAAGTTCAGGCTCGAGTTCAGGCTCCATCAAGCAAACAAAAACGGCGCCCTGGGCGCCGTTTTTATTTCCAGTCTGTGCGCTTCTAAACCCAATACTGTTCACTTTGAAAATATTCCGTTCGGGCTGAGCTTGTCGAAGCCCCGGCAGGCACTTCGACAAGCTCAGTGCGAACGGGCAAAGTGAACAGTGTTGCTTCTAAACCCCCGCGCGCTGCAACCTTGCCGCCAGCGCTTCACGCAGCGTGTCGGCGCTGTCACGCAAGTGGGCCAGGCTTTCGGCGCTGTGGGGCGCCGCCGGTTTCTTCAGCGCCGTGTCGATGCGCAACAGCAGCCCGTGTGCTTCGCTGCGCAGCAGCGCGCGCGCATCGGCCCGGCTCAGCGCTGCAGGCCGCAGCAACAAGGTGCTGATGCGGTTGACGTGTTCACGCTGCAAGGCGCGGCGCGGGCCCGCGATGTCGGCCGCGCGGGCCAGCTCGCTCCACACCTCGGTGCTGATGCGGCCGTACAGCTCGCCCAGGCTGAAGGCGTCGCCAGCGCGTTCAAACTTGCCCACGCTGTCCACGATGCGCTGCGCCACGCCGTCGCTCATCAGTTGCTCCAGCAGCGCGCGTTGCAGCTCCGTCACCGCAGCCGACACGGGCATGTCTGTGGCCACCGCAGTTTCGCCGCTGCCGGTTTCGCCGCGCTCAAAGTAGTTGGGCGCCAGCCGGCGCTGCAGCGCGGCCGGCACCACCAGCGCATCGGCGGCCAGCGCGCCGCGTGCAATCACCTCCAGCGCCTGGCGTTGGGCCGCCGCAGTCACGGTCTGCAGCGGGTCACGCCCGCTGCCAGGGTGGTCGCGCAGCGTGCGCAGGCCGCCAATTTGCCGCGCTGCCAGGCCCAGCGCGCGGCCGGCATCGCGCAGTGCAAACGTCAAAGCCCGGCGCAGCAGCGAATAGTCTTCATTCGGGTTCAACGTGCGTGTGGCCTGGCGCTGCATCAGGTCACGCACGATGGCCAGGCGCTTTTCAGCAAAGGCCAGCGGGTCGTCGCCCAGGTCAAAGTGCAGCGCCTCGGGGTCGATGCCCAGCCAGTGGTCTTCGTCGGTGCCGAAGGCCAGCTGCGGCTCGGCGCTGCGCGCGGCGATGCGTTGCAGTTCGGTGGTCTCAAACTCGGGTGCGATGGGTTTGTAGGCGTATTCGATGGCCCAGTAGTCATACGGCCCCAGGGTGGTCTGGAAACCCGGCACGGCCGGCGCACCGGGCAGCGCCAGGTTGATGGGTGCGTACTCCATCACCGACCCAGCCAGCCCGTTGTTCTTGACAAAAACCGGGTCGGCCATTTGCGCGCTGCTGTAAATGCGCGACGAGCGGAAGTTGTGGCGCAAACCCAGCGTGTGGCCCACCTCGTGCAGCGTGACATCGATCAGGTACTGTTGCACCCAGGCTTCGGCCTCGGGGCTTTCGGTGGCCATCTCGCCGCGTGCGGCCAGCACGTCCATGGCGTAGCTCAGCTGTTCATAGGCCATGTCGCCGTGTTGGCAAAAAGCGTGTTCCAGGCTGCTGGGGTTGCTGGGGCTGCTGCGCGGTGTGGCGGTGTGGGTGTTGCTGTGGGTGGTGTTGTGGTGGGCGTCGGCCACATCGGGCCCGCTTTGCAGCAGCGCATGCCAGTCGGTGGCGGGGCCCAGAATTTGTGCCCGCAGCTGGCGCACGCCGCGTGAAGACAGGCTTTCAAAGCCGATGTCGGCGTCAAGAATTTCGCCGCTGCGCGGGTCAACCTGGCTCGGGCCGATGGCGCCAAAGCTGGGCCGCGCGTTGGTCATCCAGCGGAGGGAGGCGACACCGATGTCCAGCGTGTCGAAGTCGGCGTCATCGGGCTGCACTTTGACCACCAGCGCGTTTTTGAAACCGATCTTCTCGAACGCGGCGTTCCAGCCCAGCACACCTTCGGTCAGCGCCTCGCGGTATTTCAACGGCACGGTTTTATCGAGCCAGAAGGTGATGGGCTTGACGGGCTCTGACAGCTCAGCCGCCGGGTCTTTTTTCTCCAGCCGCCAGCGGTTGACATAACGCTGACGGGGTGAGCGCACGAGGTCGTCGCTGAAGTCTTGCACGGTGGTTGTGAAATGGCCGATGCGGGCGTCGGCGGCACGGGCGCGCATGGGCTGCGCGGGCAAAGCCGAGAGCGAGTAATGCACACCCAAAAACAGGCTGCGCACGTCAGGCAGCGCATTCGGAACCGTGGGCGCCGGGCCGGGCGGCGCGCCCGGCTGCGGCACCGCAATGGTGGGCGCGGCGAAATGGCTTTGCACGTCAAAGAAGGTGGCGTCTTCACGGCTGCGCACGCTTTGCAGCGTGGAATGGCGACTGTCAAAAGCATAGCCCTGGCGGTAGGCACGCTGCAGGCTGATAGACAGGCCCAGCAGGTCGCCCACAAACAGCGCGTTGGCCTCCACCAGCACACTCTTGCGGTCGGGGTGGGGCGCGCTGGCGATGGCTGCGCTGCTGACCAGGCTGGGTGAAAACCCCGCCGCCACCGCATGGGCTGAAGGGGTGTTGGGTGCACCCAGATAGTCGGTGTTGCGCGCCAGCAGCTGCACCTGCTGATGCAAGCGCTTGAATTCCACCAGTTGCGGGCGCCCGAAATTGCCCCAGCGGCCCACCATGGTGCCGCCAAAAAACGGCCCTTCGCCCAGGCCGCGTGCGATCTTCGGCGCAAACATCAGCGGCTTGCCAAAGTCTTCGGGCTTCAGCTCGATCCAGGTCTTGTCGTCCTTCTGCCACAGCGTAAAAAGGCCTTCGCTGCGTTTGGCGTCTTTGATGACGGTGGCAAAAGGCGGCGGCGCGCCCGGCGCGGGCGGTGCAGCTGCAGCACCAGGGCCGGCCACTGCGGGCGGGGCTGCGAGCACCGTGACAGCAACCGCCGCCGGCGCTGCAGCTGGCCCGGGTGCCGGCCTGGGTGCTGAAGCCGCGGGCGCAGCGGCAGCGCTCGGTGGGCTGCCCGCCGGTGGTGCCAGCGCGGCGCAGCCCCCCAACGCCAAAAGAAGGGTGGCTGATGCAACGGGGCTGCGCGTGAAGACGTTTTTCATCGTGTTTTGAACAAAGGGGTATTGCAGAACCCGCATTGTGCGAGCGCCGGCCGCGCCTGCGTGCAGCACCCGTGCGGGTCGGCCCGGCGCCCGAGGTGGGCTTAAGCTCGATGCATGAATGCCGTCAACCCCTGGCGCTGGATACCCACGCTGTACTTTGGCCAGGGCCTGCCCTATGTGGTGGTGATGACGCTGGCAGTGGTGATGTACAAAAACCTGGGCGTCGGCAACACCGAAATTGCGCTCTACACGAGCTGGCTGTATCTGCCGTGGGTCATCAAGCCGCTGTGGAGCCCGCTTGTTGATTTGCTGGGCAGCAAAAGGCGCTGGGTGGTGTGGCTGCAGTTCGGCATCGGCGTGGCGTTTGCGGGTGTGGCGCTCACGCTGCCGGGGCCGGGCTGGCTGCAGATGTCGCTGGTGCTGTTCTGGCTGATGGCGTTTGCTTCAGCCACACACGACATCGCGGCCGACGGCTTTTACATGCTGGCGCTGCCCCAGCGCGCGCAGGCCGCGTTTGTCGGTGTGCGCAGCACCTTTTATCGGCTGGCGATGATTGGTGGCCAGGGCGGGCTGGTGTTTGCGGCGGGCTGGCTGTTTGAACGCAGCGGCAGTTTTGTGCAAGCCTGGATGCTGGTGTTCTGGTTGCTGAGCGGCGTTTTTCTGCTGGCCGCCGCTTACCACTTGTGGGCTTTGCCCCAACCGGCGGCCGACCACGCGCTGCCGCGCAGCGCCACCTTCTGCGCCGACTTCGTGGCCGTGTTCGTGGCCTTTTTCAAACGGCCCGACATCGTGCGTGTGCTCGCGTTTTTGCTGCTGTACCGCTTCGCCGAAGCGCAACTGCTGAAGCTGGTGACGCCGTTTCTGCTGGATCCCCGCAGCGCCGGCGGTTTGGGTATGAAAACGCAGGATGTCGGCATTGCCTACGGCACGTTTGGCATTGCTGCGCTGACCGTGGGCGGCTTGTTGGGCGGCTGGATCATTTCCAGGCGCGGCCTCAAAAACGTGCTGTGGCCGCTGGTGCTGTGCATGCACCTGCCCAAC
>JAYUPP010000456.1:0-2684 GCA_043760045.1 Betaproteobacteria bacterium | reverse complement strand
CATGGCGCTTGCCATGCGCGTGGGTGCCAAACGGGCTGTTGCCTGGGCAGAGCCAGGCGCTTCAGCGTTGCCAAACAGCGAATTCAAAAAGCGCGAGGTACTGAAGCCGCGCTCTTTAGCCGCCGCTTTCCGGGCCGCTGCCTGACTTGCTTCGTCCGGGCTGGCTGCGCAGCGGCGAAAGTGCATGGCCAGAAGCGGCGCGTCCGTCAGGCGCAGCGCGTCGCACACCAGCAGCACGTCGCGGGCGTAGAGTGGTTCGCGCAGCATGCGCTGGCGGTCCAGGCCTTGGCCCAGTTCGCGCACCAGCAGCAGGTGGATGCGGTCGGCAATCTTCAAGCAGTGGCGGGTGTGCATGGGGGGGTGTCCTGGGCCGCATTCTTGGGCGCAGACCCATGGGCTGCCATCCCCCCAAAGGTTGACCGAAAGACCCCGGTACATTTGAAACAGTGGCCAGCGTGTACGCTGCCGTTTCCCATCTACCAGGCCGCCACCACGGCGCCTTGAGCAGGACAAAAACATGATTCCCAGCCACGTGACCTTGGTTGATGTAGGCCCGCGCGACGGCTTGCAAAACGAAGCCCAGCCCGTTGACGCCGCGCACAAGATCGAGCTGGTGCATGCGCTGCAGGCGGCCGGCTGCCGCGAGATCGAAGTCACCAGCTTTGTCAGCCCCAAGTGGGTGCCGCAGATGGCCGACAACGCCCAGGTCATGGCCGGCATGCAGCGCTTGGCCGGCGTTCGCTACTCGGTGCTGACGCCCAACATGAAGGGTCTGGAAGCCGCGCTCTTGTCCCGCCCTGACGAAGTGGTGGTGTTTGGCGCGGCCACCGAGGCCTTCAGCCAGCGCAACATCAACTGCAGCATCGCTGAAAGCATGGAGCGCTTTGCGCCCGTGGTGGCTGCGGCCCACGCCGCGGGCGTGAAGGTGCGCGCTGCGGTGTCGTGCGCGCTGGGTTGCCCTTACCAAGGCCCCGTGACGGCCGACGAGGTGGAGCGTGTGGTGGTGCTGCTCAAACAGATCGGCGTGGACCACTGCGGCATTGCCGACACCATCGGCACCGGCACCCCGCGCGCTGCGCAGGCGGCGCTGGAGCGTGCGCTCAAGCACTTCCCATTGGCTGAAGTCAGCGGCCATTTCCACGACACCTATGGGCAGGCGCTGAGCAACATCCTGGCCTGCCTGGAGCTGGGCATCCACACCTTTGACACCAGCATTGCGGGCCTGGGTGGCTGCCCCTATGCCAAGGGCGCCACCGGCAACGTGGCCACCGAGGACGTGGTCTACATGCTGCACGGCATGGGCATCGAAACCGGCTTGAACCTGGATGCGCTGGTCGACGCTGGCGCCGCCATCAGCCGCGTGCTGGGCCGTGCACCGGTGTCGCGTGTGAGCCGTGCGCTGTTGGCCAAGCGCGGGGTGGCGGTCGGCATGGCGGGTGCTGTTTGAGCACGCGGGGCTGCCTGCAAGCGCCCGGACCGCAGCCCTTCAAAGGCGAAGGCAGCCGATGAGCGCGCCCCCAAGTTCAGCGCTGGAGGCCCGCCCCGAGGGTTTTCAACGCGTCAGCCAGGCCCTGGCAGAACGCGGCCACACCCACCAGCCGCGGTGGCTGGACGTGCCGGCCCGCACGTCGCAAGAAGCCGCCGACGTCCTGGGTGTGCTGGTGGGCCAGATCGCCAAGAGCGTGATCTTCAAGCGCAAGATGGATGATGCCGCGGTGCTGGTGGTGACCAGCGGCGACCGCCGTGTGGACGAAAAGCGCGTGGCCGCCGTGACCGGCCCGCTGGGCCGCGCCGACGCTGACTTTGTCAAAGCACGCACCGGCTTTTCGATCGGCGGCGTGGCGCCGCTGGCGCACAGCACGCCCACGCTGACCTTGATCGACCGCGAACTGTTTCGCTTCACCGAAATCTGGGCCGCGGCCGGCCACCCCAACGCCGTGTTTCGGCTGTCGCCCGACGACCTGGTGCGCTTGACCGGCGCGCCAGTGGCCGACGTGGTGCAGCCCGCATGAACCCGCCTGTGACCTTGTCAACAACAACACCGAAGACCATGACCACCCCGACCCCGTCGCCCTGCATCAACATCTGCCGCATGGACGAAACCAGCGGGTGGTGCGAGGGCTGCCTGCGCACGCTGGACGAGATCGCCTGTTGGTCGCTGCTGGACGACGCCGAAAAGGCCACCGTCGTGCACAGCCTGGAAGTGCGGCGTCACGACTTGGCGCAGCGCGCAACCACCCAAGAGCAAAAGCCATGAAGCGACTGATCTTCCACTTTGACCCCATCTCGCCCTACGCCTACCTGGCCTTTGAGCGCTTGCCGCAGGTGCTGGAAGGCTGCAGCTACGAGGTGCAGTACCGCCCGCTGCTGTTTGCGGCGCTGCTCAAGGCCCACGCACACAAAGGCCCGGCCGAGATCGAGCCCAAACGCCAGTGGACCTTTCGGCAGGTGAGCTGGCTGGCGCACCAGCACGGCATCACCCTGCAGTCACCGGTGCAGCACCCCTTCAACCCGCTGGCGCTGCTGCGCCTGCTGGTGGCCGCCGGCCCCAACCGCCGCACCGTGGAGGCCGTGATGCGCCACGTCTGGCAAGGCGGCCATGACGCCAACGACCCCGAACGCTTGCAGGCCCTGCAGCAAGCCTTGCAACCCGCCCGCGACCCCAACTGCGAAGACGTCAAAGC
>JAYUPP010000455.1:0-2692 GCA_043760045.1 Betaproteobacteria bacterium | reverse complement strand
CGCGGTGCTCACGGGTGTTGAAACCCGCACCTCGTCGCCGCTGCGCCTGACACGCGGCCGCGACTTGCAAAGCCTGAGCGTGCAGGGCCTGTACCCGGCCGGCGAGGGGGCGGGTTACGCCGGCGGCATCATGTCAGCCGGCGTCGATGGCATTGAAGTGGCTGAAGCGCTGGGGCGGTCTTTGCTGGCGGCAAAGGAACACTGAAAAAGCGCGTTGGCCACGCGCCCTGCGGCTGCTATCCAGACGCATGCGGCGGCATTTCCTGGCCGCAGTTCCAGCATTGTTCGAATGGCCCGTCCACCACTTCCTGGCAGCTTGCACACACCCAAGAACGGTTCGGTGCATGGCGCCAGCTGTGCAGCAGCTTCTGGGCCTCGTCACAGCGGCTGGCATCTTGCACCCACACCTCGGGCAGGCACTGGTCGGGCGGCATTTCACCGGCGATGCTGCCGGCCCATGCGCGTTGCACCGTAGCCGCGAGCCCGGCATTGCTGAGCATGTCGGCCCACAGTGTGGCGAGCACAAGATTCGGGGCTTGCAGCACGCGTTTCATGGTTGCACCCATGTTGCCACGGCATGCTGCGCGAAAGTCGCAGCGCAAGCTTTGCGCTGCCGTCCAGCCAGCCGCTTCGTCCTGCACATCAGGGCTTTTTCCGCCCTGGGCTTAACCTTCACACTGTTCCAACATCAACAAAGGGAATTCGCATGACCGCCCACACCCACACCCAGGCCATACAGATCACCGCCTACGGTGGCCCCGAGCAGATGCATCTGGTAGACCTGACCGTTGGCGAACCCGGCGCCGGCGAAATTCGCATCCGCCACCACGCCTGCGGCTTGAATTTCATTGATGTCTACCAACGCACCGGCCTCTATTCCAACCCCTTGCCGCTGACGCTGGGCATGGAAGGCGCGGGCACCGTGGAAGCCGTGGGCGCCGGTGTCACGCACCTGGCGGTGGGCGACCGCGTCGCGTATGCCAGCAACCCGCCCGGCAGCTACAGCCAGCTGCGCGTGATGCCGGCTAAAAACGTGGTCAAGCTGCCCGCTGGCATCAGCTTCGAGACGGGCGCGGCGATGATGCTGAAAGGCCTGACCGCGCAATACCTGCTGCGCCGCACGCTGCCCGTGCAAGGCCTGCAGCCGGGCGACTTTGTGCTCTTTCACGCCGCTGCCGGTGGTGTGGGTTTGATCGCCTGCCAATGGGCCAAGGCCTTGGGCCTGCGACTTATCGGCACCGCAGGCGGCGCTGCCAAATGTGCACTGGCGCTGGAGCACGGTGCCGCGCACGTCATCGACTACACCAGCGAAGACTTTGTCGCGCGCGTGAAAGACATCACTGGCGGCAAGGGCGTCAAGGTGGTCTACGACAGCATCGGCAAAGACACCTTCGAGCGCAGCCTGGACTGCCTGCGGCCCTTCGGCTTGATGGCCAGTTTCGGCAATGCCAGTGGCCCGGTGCCGCCTTTTGCCATTGGCGCTTTGGGCGGCAAAGGCTCGCTCTACATCACGCGCCAAACATTGTTCACACACATCGCCACGCGGGAAGACACACAAGCCATGGCCGACGACTTGTTTGCCGTGGTGGCCAGCGGCGCGGTGAAGATCCGTATCGACCAGCGTTACCCGCTGGCCGAAGTGGCGCAGGCGCACCGCGATCTGGAAGCGCGCAAGACCACGGGCTGCACAGTGCTGTTGCCGTAAATAAAGCGCGCCCTGAACGAAGCGGGCTGCAGCCGCAGCGGCCCGCAGCCCGCTGCGACGGTTTTTATTGACCGCCGAACTTGTAGTCGGTTTTGGCTTTGGCGCGCAAGTCGTCCTGGTAACGCTGCAACTGCACCTGTTCCAGGCGCTGCTTGATCTGGCCCTTCACGTCGTCAAAGGGCGGAAAGTTGGCCTCGCGGGTGTCTTCCAGGCGGATGATGTGAAAACCGAACTGGCTTTTCACCGGCGCTTCGGTCATCTCGCCTTTTTTCAGCTTCGACAAGGCACCGCCAAATTCGGGCACATAACTCTCGGGTTTGGCGAAGTCGAGCTCACCGCCGTTTTCGCCGGAACCCGGGTCTTTGCTGTGTTTTTTGGCCAGGTCTTCGAACTTGGCGCCCGCTTTCAGCTGCGCGATCAAAGATTTCGCCTCGTCTTCTTTTTCCACCAGGATGTGGCGCGCCCGGTATTCGGTGCCAGCAGCCTGCGACTTGAATTTGTCGTATTCGGTTTTGGCGTCGTTGTCCGACACCGGGTTTTTCTTCTTGAAATCTTCAAACAGCTCGCGAATCAGGATGCTTTGGCGCGCCAGTTCCATCTGCGCGCGGTAGTCGGGGCTGATCGCCAGGCCGCGCTTTTCGGCTTCCTGCAGGTAAATCTCACGCAGCACCACCTGGTCGCGCGCCTGGTTGCCCATCTCCGGCGACACCTGCTGGCCGGCCCGGGCGGCCTGTTGCAGCAGCTGTTCAACACGCGCCTTGGGCACTGCTTTGCCGTTGACGATGGCGACGTTTTGCGCATGGGCCGCCAGCGGCGCCAACAGCGTGACGGCCAAGGCCAATGCTGCCGGGGCAGCCGAATGGAACAGGTTCATGAGATGGAACTTTCTGGAGGGAAATGGAAGGTGTAACGACCGCGTGTGCGTGCTGCAGGCACGGCCCGGTACGCAGTGGTAAGAAGGGGCAATGCTCGTGCCTGAAGTGCCTG
>JAYUPP010000454.1:0-6793 GCA_043760045.1 Betaproteobacteria bacterium | reverse complement strand
GCTCCACCATCAGCCAGCAACTGGCGAAAAACCTCTTCCTGTCGGGCGAGCGCACCGCCGCGCGCAAGGCGCAAGAGTTGCTCATCACGCTGATGCTGGAAGCGCTGTTGCCCAAAGAGCGCATCCTGGAGATTTACCTCAACAGCGTGGAGTGGGGCGAAGGTGTGTTTGGCGCGCAGGCGGCGGCGCAGCACTACTTCAAGGTCGATGCGGTGCGTTTGTCGGCCGACCAGGCGGCGCGGCTGGCCGTCATGCTGCCAGCGCCCAAACGCTTTGAAAAAGCACCCGCGTCCAGCTATGTGCAGGGCCGCGCCGCCACCATTGCGGCGCGCATGCCCGGGGTTGTGGTGCCTTGATCAGCCCGGCACGGGTTACGGCGCTCATCCACGCAGGACAATGCCCCCATGAGCCGCAGCCACAGCGAACACATGACGGAACAGCTCGCCACCCAGGCCGCCGCCTGGGTGGTGGACGAAGGCATGGAATACGGCGCGGCCAAACGCAAAGCCGCGCGCCAGCAGCCAGGCCGGCCCGAGCTGCCCAGCAACGAACAGGTGGAAGACGCGGTGCGCGAGCACATCGCGCTGTTTTGCGCCGCCACCCAGGCGCAAGAGCTGCAAGCCCTGCGTGAAGTGGCCTTGGTCTGGATGCATCGCCTGCAGGAATTCCGGCCCCACCTGTCGGGCGCTGCCTGGCGCGGCACGGCCACCCAGCGCTCTGCGGTGCACATCGACCTGTATTGCGACGACATCAAAGCCGCCGAGATCAGCCTCATCAACACCGGGGTGCCGTTTGACACCGGGGCTGAACCCGGCACCGGCCGCGAGCCGATGACTGTGTTGACGCTGGCCAGCCGCAGCAGCGCGCTGCGCGACCCCGTGACGGTGCACCTGCTGCTGCACGACGCCGACGACCTGCGCGGTGCGCTGAAGCCCGATGCCCGGGGGCGCAACTGGCGCGGCAACCTGGCGGCGCTGGAAAAGCTGCTGGCTGCAGCCGGCGGTGATCCGCTGGAAGGCGGGCTGAATGGCACGCCGAAGGACGCCGCCGCAGGCGGTGGCGCATGAAACGACGCACGGTCGGGCGCCTGGCAATGGCCGGCGCAGCCGCCGCCGCCGCAGTGGCCGCCGGCATGGTGTGGCGTGGTGTGGTGTTGCGGCAGCGGCAAACGGAGCATGTTGCCCCGCTGTGGCAGATGCGTTTCGACAAACCGGAAGGCGGCGAGCTGCTGATGGACACGCTGCGCGGCCAACCGCTGCTGCTGAACTTCTGGGGCAGCTGGTGCCCGCCTTGTGTTGCCGAGATGCCCGAACTGGACCGCTTTGCGCGTGAAACTGCAAGCGCCGGGTGGCGGGTTCTGGGGCTGGCGGTGGACAACCCCAAAGCCGTGCGCGCGTTTCTGGCCACCCACCCTGTTGGCTATACCATCGCACTGGCCGGTTTTGAAGGTGTTGGCTTGTCTCGTGATCTGGGCAACACACAAGGCGGTTTGCCGTTCACAGTGGCTTTTAATGCTGACGGTTCCGTGCTGCAGCGCAAGACGGGGTCCACCAGCCTGGCCGAACTGCAGCAGTGGGCAAGGCAGGCCCCTCACCGCGAGCCGACCAAACGCTGAACAGCCTGCAAAAGAGCGTAAAGTCTTTGCTTTTCGCATAAAAAGTCGCAAAAACAGCCAAGGGGCAACACTGATGAGCATTCTTTTACTCAACGGCCCCAACCTGAACCTGCTGGGCACACGTGAGCCTCACATCTACGGCGCCACCACATTGGCGCAAATAGAAGATGAACTGAAGCAGATCGCCACGAATGGCGGCGCCAAGCTGCAAACGCTGCAGAGCAACCACGAAGGTGCGCTGATCGACCGCATCCATGCGGCGCGCATTGATGGCACCACCTTCATCATCATCAACCCCGGCGGGCTGACCCACACCAGCGTCGCCTTGCGCGACGCGTTGGCCGGTGTTGCGCTGCCTTTCATCGAGCTGCACGTCAGCAACGTGTATCAGCGTGAAGCGTTCAGGCATCACTCGTATCTGTCGGCCATCGCCGTGGGCGTGATTTGCGGGCTGGGCGTCAACGGTTATCGCCTGGCCCTGCAACATGCGTTGTCGCTGCGCACCACGGGCAGCGCCTGAATTGCGCGCTGCCTGCAGCCGCTGTGCATGCTGAAAGACTGCCGATGCAAGTTCGCGGCGCATGACCCAGGCCACCACAAAACTAAAAAGCGCCACAGTACGGTGGCGCTTACACCGCACCGAGGAGCCCCTGCATGGACCTGCGAAAACTGAAAACCCTGATAGATCTGGTGTCGGACTCCAACATCACTGAGCTCGAGATCACCGAAGCCGAAGGCAAAGTGCGCATCGTCAAGGGCGGTGGTGCACAAATGGCGATGGGTGCGCCGATGATGGCGCCCGCCCCCCTGAGCGCGGCAGCCATTGCTGCAGCCGCTGCCGCCGTGGAAACCGAAGCCGCTGCTGTGGCTGCCGCCACCGAAGCTGCGGCGCGCGCCACCGACAAGGTCATCAAGTCGCCCATGGTGGGCACCTTCTACCGTGCCGCCAGCCCAGGGGCGAAGCCGTTCGTGGACGTCGGCGACAGCATCAAGGTCGGCCAGCCGGTGTGCATCATCGAAGCGATGAAGATCATGAACGAGATCGAATCCGACTGCGAAGGCAAGGTCGTGCGCATGCTGTGCGAAAACGGCCAGGCCGTCGAATTCGGCCAGCCGCTTTACATCGTTGAATAACGGGAGCGGCTGCGCGTGTTCAAGAAAATACTGATAGCCAACAGAGGTGTTCAAAGCCAAAGGCTTTGCGGCGAAGCCAAATTGCGCTGTGTGCGCGCAGCGCACAAGGGCGATTGAGCCCCGACCACCATGTTCAAGAAAATTCTCATTGCCAACCGGGGCGAAATCGCTCTTCGCATACAGCGCGCCTGCCGCGAAATGGGTATCAAGTCGGTGGTGGTGTATTCCGAAGCCGACCGTGAAGCCAAGTATGTGAAGCTGGCCGATGAAGCGGTGTGCATCGGCCCGGCGCCTTCGGCGTTGAGCTACCTGAACATGCCGGCCATCATTGCCACCGCCGAAGTCACCGATGCCGAGGCCATCCACCCCGGTTACGGCTTCCTGAGCGAAAACGCCGACTTTGCCGAACGCGTGGAGCGCAGCGGTTTTGTCTTCATCGGGCCCAGCCCCGAGAGCATTCGCACCATGGGCGACAAGGTGCAGGCCAAACAAACCATGATCAAGGCCGGCGTGCCGTGTGTGCCGGGCAGCGAAGGCGCGCTGCCCGATGACCCGAAAGAAAGCATCCGCCAGGCGCGTGCCATCGGCTACCCGGTGATCATCAAGGCCGCCGGCGGTGGCGGCGGGCGTGGCATGCGGGTGGTGCACACCGAAGCGGCGCTGATTCATGCCGTGCAGACCACACGTGCCGAAGCCGGGGCCGCTTTTGGCAACCCGGCCGTGTACATGGAAAAGTTCCTGGAGCACCCGCGCCACATCGAGATTCAGGTGCTGGCCGACACTTTCAAAAACGCTGTCTGGCTGGGCGAGCGTGACTGTTCGATGCAGCGCCGGCACCAGAAGATCATCGAAGAAGCACCGGCGCCTGGCATCGCACGCCGCGTGATTGAAAAAATCGGCGACCGCTGCGCTGCGGCCTGCAAAAGAATGGGCTACCGCGGCGCGGGCACGTTCGAGTTCCTGTATGAAAACGGCGAGTTCTTTTTCATCGAGATGAACACCCGCGTGCAGGTCGAACACCCGGTGACGGAACTGGTGACCGGCATCGACATCGTGCAGATGCAGATTCGCGTCGCCGCTGGTGAAAAGCTGCCGTTTGCTCAGCGCAACATCGAGATGCGCGGCCACGCGCTGGAATGCCGCATCAACGCCGAAGACCCTTACAAGTTCACCCCGTCGCCCGGGCGCATCACGCTGTGGCACCCGCCGGGCGGGCCGGGTGTGCGCGTGGATTCCCACATCTACACCAACTACTTCGTGCCCCCGAACTACGACTCGATGATCGGCAAGATCATTGTGCACGGCGACACCCGCGCGCAGGCGCTGGCGCGCATGCGCTCGGCCTTGAGTGAAACGGTGGTGGAAGGCATACACACCAACATCCCGCTGCACCGCGAACTGCTGTCAGACGCCAAGTTCATGGAAGGTGGCACCACCATCCATTACCTGGAAGGCTGGTTGGCGGCGCGCCGGCGCTAACTTTTGCATTTGAAGGTGCCGACTCGCAATGTTTGAACTGGTCCTGCGCGCGCCCGAGGAGCTGGTCGACGCCGTGTCAGACGCGTTGATGGACGAGCTGGACGCGTTGTCGGTGTCGGTGGCAGACGCCGATGCCGGCACCGACGGTGAACGGGCCTTGTTTGGCGAACCCGGCATGCCCGCGCCGGCTTCGGGCTGGCACCGTTCCACCTTGCAGGCGCTGTTTGAAACCGAAGCCGCGGCCGAAACGGCGGCCACGCTGCTGTTGATGCAGGACTGGGCGCGTGGCCTGAGCCTGCACTCGCTGAACCCGCTGCAAGCGCAAGACTGGGTGCGGCTGACGCAGGCGCAATTCACGCCGGTGGCCATCACGCCCACATTCTGGGTGGTGCCGAGCTGGCATGAGCCGCCGCCCGAGGCGCGCCAGGTGTTGCGCCTCGACCCCGGCCTGGCCTTCGGCACCGGCACCCACCCCACCACGCGCATGTGCCTGCGCTGGCTGGCACGGGCGGGCAACAGCGCACCGGCCAGCGCACCGTTGACACGCGTGCTCGACTATGGCTGCGGGTCGGGCATTCTGGCCATAGGTGCGGCGCTGATGGGCGCGCAGCAGCTGGACGCCGTGGACATCGACCCGGCAGCCGTGCAGGCCACGCGCGACAACGCGCAGCGCAACGGCGTGAAGCTGCAGGCTGCGCTGCCCGAGCACGCACAAGGCGCCTACAGCGTGGTGCTGGCCAACATCCTGGCCACGCCGCTGAAGCTGCTGGCGCCACTGCTGGCGGGCCACGTGGCAGCAAGAGGCTGGCTGGTGCTGGCCGGCATCCTGGAACGCCAGGCCGAGGAATTGAAAGCCGCTTACGCGCCCTTTCTGAACCTGCAAGTCACCGACAGCGAGGAGGGCTGGATTCTGATGACGGCACAGCGCCCGTGAAAAGCAGCGACCAGGCCACCCGCTGCCCCAGTTGCAAGACGGTGTTCCGCGTCGTGCCCGATCAGCTTCGGGTGTCCGAAGGCTGGGTGCGCTGCGGGCGTTGTACGCATGTTTTCAACGCCGCCGAAAACATGATGAACATGGAAAGCGGCTGGGCGCGCTGGTCTGGCGATGCGGCTGAAGATGCGACTGAAGATACGGCTGAAGGCGCCGCTGCAGATTCAGCCGAGGGTTACACCAGCGGCCTTGATGATCAAGCGGCGCGCACCGCAG
The DNA here is from genome assembly GCA_043760045.1 of Betaproteobacteria bacterium. Lineage (GTDB taxonomy): Bacteria > Pseudomonadota > Gammaproteobacteria > Burkholderiales > Burkholderiaceae_C > Rubrivivax. The sequence goes on along the minus strand of JAYUPP010000454.1, from coordinate 1,358 downwards.
CCCTGGGGCCGGCACCCGATAACGGCCACGTGCACCCCTTCGACACCCAGCCCCCGGCGCCGCCCGATGTGCCGCCGCCCAGCACCGGGCACCTGACCCGCAACCGATCACACCGCGCGCGCCAGGACGGGCCTGTCACCGAGCGTCTGGCGACCAAAATCGAAGCCGCGATGTGGCGGTCGCAGCGGCCGGCGGGTGCGCCGGGTGCGCCGGGCACTCGGCCGCCCGCGGCCGATTCCAGCATCCGGCCGCCGTCGGCTGATACAGATGCTCAGCCGCCGTCGGTCGACGCAAGTGTCCGGCCGTTGGTGACCGACCCCAACAGGCTGCCGCCGGCATCCCGGCCATCATCCGCTGGTGACGACAGGTTCGCACCACCCCTGCCGCCCGCACAACCAACGGTGCACCACCTGCCCGGCAGCCCGCTGCTGCAGGCCGGCGGCGCAACCCCCGGGCCGGCGTCGGTGTTTGACGAAACCAGGCCCGAATCGCTTTGGCCCCCCACTGCCGCCATGGCGGACCTGCACGGCCTGCGCGCTGAAGACACAGGCCGCAACATGCCTGGCGCCTCCGCGCTGGCGCACGCCGTCAAACCCGGCTTCATGCGCCAGGCCGAACGCAACATGCTGTGGCAGCGCCCGCGGCTGCGTGCGCTGCTGCTGGGTGCAGTGGCGGGCAGTGCGCTGTTGCTCGTGGTTCAGGTGGGCATCGCCTATCGCGACCTGCTGGCGGCGCGCCAACCGGCGCTGCAGCCGCTGCTGCAAACCCTGTGCGCCAGCCTGGGCTGCAAGGTGCAGGCCGCGCGTTCCATCGACAGCCTGGCGGTGGAAAGCAGTGGCCTGGTGCGGGTGGACAATTCCCCGCTGTACAAGCTGCAGGTGACGCTGCGCAACCGCGCCAACCTGGACCTGGCGCTGCCCGCGCTGGATGTCACGTTCACCGACAGCAAAGGTGATGTGATCTCGCGCAAGGTGCTGCTGCCGCAGGACCTGTCCAGCACAATAGACAAGCCGCCAGGCGACCACGGCGGCGCGCTGGCGGCGGGCCGCGAGGTGACGCTGCAAGGCACGCTGCAGAGCACGCTTCAAAGCAGCAGCAGCGGCGCGCCTGAGGCCGTGGCCGGCTACACGGTAGAGCTTTTCTACCCCTGAACAAAAACGATACGCCGCTGCGGATTCAACAGCGCGTGGCGAATCCCAGTCCTCACTGCTTCAACCCGGAGTTGCCATGCCCGCCCTGATCTGCGGATCGCTAGCTTTTGACACCATCACCACGTTCCCCGGCCGCTTTGCCGAGCAGATCCTGCCCGACCAGGTGCACATCCTGAACGTCAGCTTCCTGGTGCCCACGCTGCGCCG
>JAYUPP010000453.1:0-2708 GCA_043760045.1 Betaproteobacteria bacterium | reverse complement strand
GGTCTACGTCACGCACGACCAGGTGGAAGCCATGACGCTGGCCGACCGCATCGTGGTGCTGAACGCCGGCCGCATTGAACAGGTGGGCGCGCCGATGGCGCTGTACGAACACCCGTGCAACCTGTTCGTGGCCGGCTTCATCGGCAGCCCGGGCATGAATTTCATCAACGCCGTGGTGCAGCAGGCCGATGCAGCAGGCGCCACCGTGTTGCTGGGCGGGGGTGAGGTCATACGCTGCGCGGTGGACGCTTCAACAGCCCGGCCTGGCGACAGCGTGAAGCTGGGTGTACGGCCCGAGCACTTGCGCGCCGGTGTGGCCTTTAACGCACTGCAAACCACCGTCACCTTTGTTGAAAGCCTGGGCAGCATGACCTACGCCTACTGCAGCAACGCCGGGCTGGAAGACGTGATCACCTGCGCCGTGGAAGGCGACCGCGAAATAGTCAGCGGTGCGGCGCTGCCGCTGTCGGTGCCCGTTGAAAAGACCTATCTCTTCAACGCCGAAGGCCGCGCCTTCACGCGCCTGGTGGCCAAGCCCCAGGACGCGCATGCGGCCCGATAGCTTGACTGCGCATGCGGCTTGAACGGCGGTTGGCCTGCGCGCTTTGGGCGCTGAGTTTAAGCGTTAGCTTTTCCCATTCCCACGCACAAAACCTGCCCAGCCTGCTGGTGTGGATCAACGGCGACAAGGGCTACAACGGCCTGCAGAAAGTGGGGGACTCGTTCACGCGCCTGAGCGGCGTGAAAGTGGTGGTGCAGCACCCCGAAGGTGCGCCCGACAAGTTCCAGGCAGCGGCAGCCGCCGGCAAGGGCCCCGACATCATGTGCTGGCCGCATGACCGTGCCGGCGAGTGGGCCAAGTCGGGGCTGATCGTGCCGGTGCGGCCGGGCAAAAACATACGCACCGCGATCGAAGATTCAGCCTGGGGCGCCTTCAGCTACCGCGGCCAAACCTGGGGCTACCCGATCGCCATCGAAACCGTCGGCCTCATCTACAACAAGGCCCTGGTGCCCACGCCACCGGCCAGTTTTGAGCAGGTCATCGAAATCGACAAACAGCTCAAGCCCCAAGGCAAAAGCGCCATCCTGTGGGCCTACAACAATTCTTTCTTCAGCTGGGGTTTGCTCGCCGGGCCCGGCGGCTTTGTATTCGGCCGCAACGCCCAAGGCGAGCTGAACCCGCAGCAGCTGGGCGTGAACAACGCCGGCGCGGTGCAGGGCGCGCAGATGATCGAACTGCTGATCAAGGACGGCCACATGCCCAAAGGTGCGCGCTACGCTGAAATGGAAGGCGCCTTTGCTCGCGGCCAGGTGGCGATGATGATCAACGGCCCCTGGGCCTGGGACAACGTGCGCAAGGTGGGCATCAACTTCGGTGTGGCGCCGCTGCCGTCCATCGGCGGCAAACCGGGCAAACCTTTTGTCGGCGTGCTGGGCTGCATGATCACCGCGCCCAGCAAGGCCAAAGACGTGGCGCGTGAATTCATCGAACACCACCTGCTGAACGTTGAAAGCCTGAGAACGATTTCGGCCGACGTGCCGCTGGGTGTGCCGGCCAACAAGGCCTATTACGCCGAGCTGTCGGCCGACCCCCACATCAAGGCCACGATGGACAACGCGCGGGCCGGCGTGCCGATACCCAACATCCCTGAGATGGGCCGCTTTTTTCCGGCCATCGACGCTGCGCTGGAGGCCATCACCAACGGCCGCCAGGCGCCCCAAGATGCGCTGGACGGCGCGGCCGCACGCATGCTGTCGAAATGAAATGAAGGCTGGAACATCATCACCACCGCCGTCATCTGCGCTGCTGCAATGGGCGGTGGTGGGCGCCGCAGCACTGGCGCTGTTGTGGCTGGTGTTCAGCCTGTGGTCGGCCGGTCAGCCGCTGGTGGCAGTGGGCTTGCTGGCGCTGGGCGGCACGGCGCTGGTGGTGTATGGCACGGCGCAGACGGTGGCCTGGAAATACCTGTTTCCGGGTGTCGCCGGCATGCTTGTGTTTGTGGCCTTCCCGTTGCTGTACACGGTGCAAATCGGTTTCACCAACTATTCGTCCAGCAACCTGCTGGAAGAAAACCGCGCCCGCAGTTATTTGCTGGACCAGTCGGTGGTGGACGAAAGTTCGGCCTGGCCTTACACGCTGCATACTGAAAAAGACGGCCGCTTTCGCATTCGATTGACAGCGCCCGAAGGCGCAGCCGCCGCAGCGCTGATCAGCCCGCCTTGGCCTGCTGAAGGTGCCGGGCCGGTGGTGGTGATGCAGCTGCAAGGGCAAACAGTTTTGGGCGAGGCACTGCCGCTGCGCGAAGTGATCGCCCGCCGTCACCTGCTGATGCCTTTGCAGCTGCAGTTGCCGGCGTCAGCCAGCGCGCCGGCTGCCACTCCAGTTTTGCGTTATGCCGGGCTGCGCGAGTTCGGCCTGATCGAGCCCCTGTGGACAGTAGAGGCCGACGGCAGCCTGAAGCAACACAGCAGCGGCCAGCTTTTCAAGCCCAACCGCAGCACCGGTTTTTTCGAGACCGAGGGCGGCGAACGGGTGCAGCCGGGCTTCAAGGTGGGCATAGGCTTTGCCAATTACAGCCGCATGCTGTTTGACGCCGACTTTCGCGGCCCCTTTGTCAGCATCTTCATCTGGACGGTGCTGTTCGCCGGCCTCACGGTTGTCTTCAGCACCGCGCTCGGCATGACGCTGGCGGTGCTGCTGGAATGGC
>JAYUPP010000452.1:0-2708 GCA_043760045.1 Betaproteobacteria bacterium | reverse complement strand
AGCAGCAGCAGCAGCAGCGACAGCAGCAGCGACAGCAACACCATGCGGCTGGACAAACGCCAGCGCTGCATCGGCTGCCAGGCCCGCAAAGCTTGCATCACGGTTTGGTGCCCGCCAGTTTCACGGTCACCTGCGGCGGCGCCGATTCCACACGCAGGGCTTGTTCACTGGCCGGGTCGCCCCCGGGCAGTGACGGGTGCCAGGCGCGCAGTTTGTAGCTTCCTGCTGGCACCTGCGGCAGGCTGACACGGCCAGCGGCGCCGGCGCGGCCGTGCCAGGGTGTGTCAACGATCAGCACCCAGGCTGCCATCTGGTCGTGGATGTTGCAGCCCAGCACCGCAATGCCAGGTTGGTCAAACACCACCGGCGCTGCGGGCGTGCCCACGTCAAGCTTGATCTCGAACTTCTTTGCCGGCGAAAACGAATAGACGTGGTGGCGCACCGTGTCGCGGTTCGGCATGCTGACGGATGTGCCCACAGTCACCACCGTCACCACGGGTACAAATCGTTTATCGGCCTGCGCAATCTCAACGCCCGCTGCGGGTTTCACGGCAGCGCGTGCTTCGCGCGACTCCAGAAACACCACGGCGTCGGGCAAGGGCTGGCCCGCCGGGTTGGTTACCAACACTTCCAGCGCCAAGGCCGGGCCCGCTGCCAGCGCGCCCAGCAGGCCGGCCATGCCCGCCTGGCGCCTGGGCAAAGCGTGGGTGTGCCCGCGCGCAGCCACCACCGGCACCTGCATCGGCCAGCGCCTGCGCGTCACGGCACGATGGCCATGCCCCACAGCGCGCGGCCATTGCCCACGGTGCCGATGGGGGTGGCCTTGCCCGAGGCCAGGTCGACGGCATGCAGCCGCGTGCGGCCGCCGGCGCGCGCCGCAACCAACGCAGCATTGCTGGTGTCGGCAATGTCAAAGGCAACATCTTCCAGCGGCCCCATGCCCGTGGCGCCCACCGTTGTGAGCGCACCCGTGTTGGGCGACACCGCAGGCCGCGCTGCCGGGGCCAGCCAGGCGGCGGGCAAGCGGGGGTGGGCAACGGCGCAGTTTCATATCAAAGCTCCAGGCAGTGCAGGCAAAAGATGACCGGTGCCGCGCATGCGGACCGCACACCACTGCACATCTTTTTTGGCCCCGGTGCGGTGAAGTCAAGGACGTGCCGACAACACAGCCCGCACCACTTCAGCAAAACCCTGGCCGCGTTCAGCCTGGGTGATGTAGGCCGGCCAGTGCTGCAAAACGCCCGCAAAACGCATCAGGTTGGCCACCCCCACGCTGCAGGGAAAGTGCTGGAACATCAGCTGGTCGTTGGTGGAATCGCCCACGTAAACCCAGCGCGTTATCTCGGGCTGCAGTTCGCGCCCGAACAGCCGGCGCAGCAGCCACTGCGCGGCGCTGAACTTGGTGTGGCTGCCGAGCCAGCCGTTGATGTGGATGCTGCTGACGGTGGCGTTCAGGCCCGCGCTTTGCATCAGCGCCACCACCTGCTGAATGGCGGGCTGCGGCAGTTGCGTGAACTCGCTGTGGTCGATGGCGATGTCGGTCACGCGGCCGGCACTGTCTTGTGCCAAAACCGCCCCCGGCACTTCCTGCACGATGCGCTGCGCGACCTGTCGCAAGACCTGGGCATGGGCCGCGCGTGTGGCCTCGTCTTGCACAAATTCGGTGTGCAGTTGGCCGGCTTCATGCCAGACCGCCACCGCGCCGTTTTCAGCCGCAATGGCGCGCACCGGCCAGGCCTGCGCAAAGGGCAGGCTCCAGCCCAGTGGGCGCCCGGTAATGGCCAGCACAGGCACCCCTGCAGCGGCCAGCGCATGCAGCGCGGTCAAGGCAACGCGCTCGATGGCGCCTTCGCGCGTGAGCGTGTCGTCGATGTCGGTCATCACGCCCAGCAGCGCCCCGCGCGCGGTGGCCGGCCATTGCGCCAAAGGCAGCGGCCGCCGCGACGTTTCGGGAAGGGAATGCGGTGGGTTGGTCGCGCCGTGCAGGGCCATGAATGAGCATATCGCCCACTCGCCGCACACTCGCCACCCAGTCGCTTCGCCCGCGCCCACCCATGCCCGCCTCGGCGGCCATGCGGTGCGGCGCGCAAGCGTTCAAATGCAGCGGTGCCCACGCCACAGCCGCAGCTGCGGCCCGCCCCACGACGGCGGGCTTGTAGCTAGAATCGCGCCCAGTTTCGAGGAGCGTTGCAAGGCACACCCCCTGTGCCCCAGGCTCGAAGCTCTTCATTGCAACCGCGCTCACCTGCACGAATCGGCTTCGTGGGTGAGTTTGAAACTCCCACGGCTGGTGTGTGCAGGTCCGCACCTTTCATGATGCGGGGCATCGCCCCGGAGCGTGGAAGTCTTTCACATGAACTGGTCCCTCGCGACCACCCGTCCGGAGCCCGACGATGAATGCCGTTTTGAAGCCGCTGCACAACCCGCAACACGCCATTGCCGACCTCTCGCTTGCCGAGTGGGGCCGCAAGGAAATCAACATCGCCCAGACCGAAATGCCCGGTCTGATGGCCATCCGTGCAGAGTTTGCCGCCGTGCGCCCGCTGCGCGGTGCACGCATCACCGGCAGCCTGCACATGACGATTCAGACTGCGGTGCTGGTGGAGACTTTGCAAGCCCTGGGCGCTGACGTGCGCTGGGCCAGCTGCAACATCTACAGCACCCAAGACCACGCCGCTGCCGCACTGGTGGTGAAGGGCACGCCGGTG
>JAYUPP010000451.1:0-2713 GCA_043760045.1 Betaproteobacteria bacterium | reverse complement strand
CGGCAGATCATGCTGTTTGCGCGCGACATCCTCAAGCGCAACAAGGGCGCCACCATCATCTACGACGTCAAGTGCAGCCAGCGCCTGCCAGTGGCCATCCGCAAGGCCGGTGGCAAACCGCTGCTGTGGAAGACCGGGCATTCGCTGATCAAGGCCAAGCTCAGGGAGACGGGCGCACCCTTTGCCGGCGAGATGAGCGGGCACCTGTTCTTTGGCGAGCGCTGGTACGGTTTTGACGACGCGACGTACACCGCCGGTCGCTTGCTGGAAATCTTGAGCCGCGAGAAGAACCCCAGCGCGCTGCTCGATGCGCTGCCCACCAGCTTCAGCACGCCCGAACTCAACGTCACCTGCGCCGAGGGCGAACACCACGCCGTGGTGGCCGAGTTGTTGGCCCGCGTGGCCGATGGCCGGCTGACGTTTGAGGGCGGCGAGGTGGGCACCATCGACGGCTTGCGGGTGGACTTTGCCGACGGCTTTGGTCTGATTCGCGGCAGCAACACCACGCCGGTGCTGGTGCTGCGTTTTGAAGGCCACACCGAAGAGGCGTTGCACCGCATCGAAGCCCAGTTCATGGCGGTGCTGCGCAGCGTCAAACCCGACGCCCAGGTGGGCGCCGCGGCGCACTGAGCGACGCCGGCTGCAACGCTGCCTGTCGCGTAAGCGCATGAGCTTTTGGCTGGCCCGCAGCGCCTATTCGCTGCTGCTGCGACTGGCTTTGCCGCTTTACCTCGCGCGCCTTTGGTGGCGCGGGCGGCGCGAGCCGGCCTACCGCCAGTGGTGGGGCGAACGCCTGGGTTTCGGCCACGGCCCCAGCGCGCCCGGGCGGCTGTGGCTGCATGCCGTCTCGCTGGGGGAAACGCGCGCGGCTGCACCCTTGATCGATGCGTTGCGCGCGGCGCGGCCCGGTCTTCGCCTGCTGCTGACCCACGGTACCGCCACCGGCCGCGAAGCCGGGCTGGGTTTGCTGCGCGAAGGGGATGCCCAGGCCTGGCTGCCCTATGACACGCCGGGGGCGGTGCGGCGTTTTCTGCGTCACCACCAGCCGCTGGCCGGCGTGGTGATGGAAACCGAGGTCTGGCCCAACCTGTTGCACCAGGCGCGTGCGGCGGGCGTGCCCATGGTCTTGGCCAACGCCCGTTTGTCTGAACGCAGCGCCCAAAGGGGACGCCGCCTGTCGGCGTTGCAGCACCCGGCCATGGCCAGCTTCACGCAGGTGCTGGCGCAGACTGAAGCCGACGCCACGCGGTTGCGCGCGGCCGGCGCGCCCCGCGTGCAGGTGTTGGGCAACCTGAAGTTCGACATGACGCCCAGCCCCGAGTTGCTGGCCCTGGGACAAGGCTGGCGCCAACAGCTGGCCAGGCCTGTCGTGTTGGCCGCCGTGACCCGCGAGGGTGAAGAAGCGCCGCTGCTGACCGCCTGGGCTGCACTGCCGTTGCCGCGCCCGCTGTTGCTGTTGGTGCCGCGCCATCCGCAGCGCTTCGACGAGGTGGCGGGCCTGGTATCGCAAGCGGGTCTGCGCCTGTCACGGCGCAGCCTGTGGGTGGCAGGCAGCCCCCCCACCGAGCCGGCCGATGTCTGGCTGGGCGACAGCCTGGGCGAGATGCCGGCCTATTACGCCGCCGCCGATGTGGCGCTGCTGGGCGGCAGCTTTGCACCGCTGGGCGGGCAAAACCTGATCGAGGCCGCAGCCTGTGGCTGCCCTTTGCTGATGGGGCCGTACACCTTCAACTTCGCGCAGGCGGCTGAGCTGGCTTTGGCGGCCGGGGCCGCCGTTCGCGTGGCCGATCTGGCTGGCGCAGTCAAACAGGCGCTGAACTTGATTCAAAGCCCCGAGCAGTTGTTGATGCGCCAACGGGCCTTGGCCTTTGCGGGTGCCCACCGTGGTGCCGCCGCGCGCATGGCCCGCAGCGTGCTGGAACGGGTGGGCCACTCAGCCGCGTGAGCGTGGCCCTGAAAAGGGTGGTCAGGGTGAAAAGGGCTCAGCGCAGGCCTGGCCGCTGCTTCAGCGCGCGTCGTCGCCGTGGATGTGCAGGGCTTCCAGAAAGCGCGACACCATGTTGTAGGCCGCGATGGTGGCCACCAGTTCCACCGTTTGGCGTTCGCCCAGGTGCGCCTGCACCGCTTGCAGCGTGGGCTTGGGCACCTGAACATCGCGGGTCATGGTGTCGCACAGCTGCAGCACGGCACGCTCAGCGGGGCTGAAGAGGCTGGACGACGGCCACTCGGGCAAGGCTTCCAGCTGCGCCGCGCTGAGCCCTTCTTGCAAAGCCAAGGGCGCGTGCTGCTGCGCTTCGTAGGGCGCACCGTTGAGTTGGGCCACCCGCATGATCACCAGCTCGCGCAGCGCGCCGTTCAGCGACAGCTGCTGGCGCACGGCGGTGAGGTAGCCCAACCAACCCTGGGCCAGCGGCGGGCTGTGCAACAGCATCTGGTACAGGTGCAGCACGCTGCCACGCTGGGCCACGATGTCTTGCACCAGGCTCTGGGCTTCGGGCGCGGCCAAGTCGGCGTAGGGCAGGTGGGCCATGCTGGCTTTCGGTTGGGTGGATCGGGATGGGCGGTGACGGTTGGCACTGAATGTGGGCACTGAAGGTGGCCACTGCCGTCGGTGATTGTGCGGCTGCGTGTTTCCCTGCTGTTGGCGGCGGCCGAGCTGCGCCACACTCAGGCCATGCAAAACCTCATCAAATTCGGCGTCACGGTCCTGGCC
>JAYUPP010000450.1:0-2714 GCA_043760045.1 Betaproteobacteria bacterium | reverse complement strand
AGCCCTGGCGCGGCGCAAAACCGCTGCGTTCCAGCACCACGCCGTCGTCGGTCTCGGTCACCACGCCCAGGCGCAACAGTTCGTCGAGCACGGCGCGCGGCCGCACGTCGCTGCTCAGGCCGGCCACCAGCGCTTCGAAAGAGCCGCGCGCGCCACTGCGTGGCAAGGTGCGGCGGGCACCGGGGGCAGAGGCGGGGGCAGAGGCGGGGGCAGAAGCGGGGGAAGAAGCGGGGGAAGAAGCGGGGGCGGGTGCAAACTGCGGGTCGTTCATCCAGCGGCCCACCACCTGCGCCGCCAGGCCCAGGCTGGCGGGCTCGTCACCGCCGTGCGCGGTTTCCCCGCGCAACAGGTTGCGCACATCGCGACGGTGCACGCCAGACAACAGCGATACCGCGCTGTCGGTGGCCAGCATGTCGCGCGCGGCCAGTTCTTGTTGCGCCGCCTGCAGAAACACCCGCTTGAGCGCAGCGGCAAACACCGTGTAGGTGACACCGTTGCGCACCAACAAGCGCACCAAGGGCTGCAGCACGCGCAGCACGCGGTCCAGGGCCAGGGTGGGTTGGGAGGTCATGGTGTCAGTGGGCTTGCTGTGCCGGATGGGGACTTGACGAACGTGAACTTAAGGAATCTGAACCAGACAGACGGAAACTTGACAGCTCGCTTTTGCGTGGGATATTGTCCCACACATCGCAGTCACTGCACAAGCCACTTCGGCGTGGGAGTCCTCCATGAATGCACTCAAGCCCCAACCCCATCACCAACCCAGTCACCAACCCGGTCACCAACCCCGGCTCAGGGCCGCATGGGGCGCCACGGCCGCAGCGCTGGTCCTGGCCGCCTGCGGCGGTGGCGGCGGCAGCAACCCCACGGAACAGCAGGTCGACAGCAGCAAATCGGCGCTGTCGGCATCCCAGCCCGGTGAACTGACCGGCTTTGTGCAACGCAAGCTGCGGGCACTGAACGCGGCGGGCCGCTTGGGCGCCAACTCGTCCAACTTCTTTTCCGACGGCGTGCAACCCACGGCGCTGAGCCCCGCGCTGACCGCCGGTACGGCCGCACCGCCGGCGCGCTCCAGCACGCTGGTGCAAGAAGACGGCGTGGACGAAGCCGATCTGATCCAGACCGACGGCAGCTTTCTCTACACCGTGCAACCGCAGGTCGGTGCCGGTAACCGGCTGGCCGTGTACGAGCGCGCCAGCGACGGCCGCGCCGTGGCGCGCGCCAGTGTGGTGCTGCCCACCGACGGCGCCAACAGCATCAACACCGACGGCATGGTGCTCAGCGCCGACCAGCGCGCGCTGGCCGTCATCAGCCAGCACTGGACGTACACGCCGGCCAACATCATCTGCCCCGAGGTCTGCATCACCATCGCGCCGCAGTGGATGAGCAGCAGCGTCAACGTGCAGCGCGTGGACATCAGCAACCCCGCAGCGGCTGCGGCCGGCGAACGCATCAGCATCGACGGCTTCCTGGTCGACAGCCGGCGCATCGGTGACGCGCTTTACGTGGTCACCTCACACCGCCCGGTGCTGGGCGCTGAACAACTGCCGGCCAGCGCCACGGGAGCCGACCGCGACGCCGCGATCGCCCGTTTGACCTCGGCCGACCTGCTGCCGCGTTTGCGACGCAACGGCGGCGCGCCAGAACCCCTGCTGGCCGACACCGACTGCTATGTGCAGACCGCCAACGCATCGAGCAGCGTGCAGATCACCACCGTCACCGTGTTCGACCTGAAGTCGCCCACGCTGGCGCGCAGCAGCCGCTGTTTTGTCGGCGGCAGCGAAGCCGTCTACATGTCCCTGGGCAACCTGTACGTGGCCACCACACGCTGGTCGTACCCCAGCGGCAGTGCCAGCGTGGTCTTTCCCAGCGGCTTCCTCACCGACATCCACAAATTTGCGCTGGCCAATGGCAGCGTCAGCTACCGCGGCACCGGCTCAGTGGACGGCCACCTGGGCTGGGACCCGCAACGCAAGTCCTACCGGCTGAGCGAACACAACGGCGACCTGCGCGTGCTGACCTTCACCGGCGGCTTTGGCTGGTTCAGTCTGCAAGATGCCCAGACCGTGGCGCCTTCGCCCGCCAAGCTGACCGTGCTGCGCGAGCGCAGCAGCGACCAGACCTTGCAGGCCGTGGCCAGCTTGCCCAACGCAGCGCGGCCCGCGCACATTGGCAAGTCGGGCGAGCAGGTCTATGCGGTGCGCTTTTTGGGTGATCGCGCCTACGTGGTGACCTTCCGCCGCACCGACCCGCTGTATGTGCTGGACTTGTCTAACCCCACCGACCCCAAAACAGTGGGCGAACTGGAAGTCGCAGGCTTTTCGGACTACCTCTTTCCGCTGCCCAACAACCTGCTGCTGGGCGTGGGCCGCGACGCCAACAGCAACGGTCTGGTCACTGGCCTGAAGGTGGCGTTGTTCGACGTGAGCAACCCAGCCGCGCCCACCGAAAGAAGCGCCATCACACTGGGCAAGGAAGGCAGCGCCAGTGCGCTCGACAGCTCACGCCACGGCCTGAACCTGCTGCTGAAGGACAACGTGGCACGGGTGGCCTTGCCCGTGACCTTGACCAGCACGTCCTACGCCAACTGGCAACACGGCTTGCAGAAGTTCGAAGTCGACACCAGCGCCCGCACCTTGCGTGCGGTGGGCTTGGCCGGGCCGGTGGACAACACGGCGCAGGCACCGCTGTGGCTGGAGCGCAGCGTGCAGATT
>JAYUPP010000449.1:0-6855 GCA_043760045.1 Betaproteobacteria bacterium | reverse complement strand
CGCCGCGCGCCAGCAGCCGCTGGCGCAAGGTGTTGACGATGTGCAGCGGGTCGCCCACCTGGGCCCAGTCTTGCAACATCACGGCCTGCGCAAAAACGGGCGCCAGGCCGGGTTCCAGCGCACGCAGTTCGTCAACACCCACAGCGCGCCAACGCACGCCCAGCCTGCGTTTCAGGGCCCACTCGGCGGCGTCGCGGGCATACGCAGCCTGCGTTTCGTAAACCATCAACGCACCGTGTTGATGCAAGTTGTTGCGCAAGCCGATATCGGCCAACAGCGCTTCGAAATCGTGCAACGCCAGGCTGTTCAGTGCCGCCAGCGCACCGGCAATGTGCTGGTAGGCGGCCGGCTGCGAAGCCCGGCGCAGCGCCAGGAACCAGGGCCACAAATGGGGCAGGTGGCGCACGCGCACCGCCAACGGCCCCAGTGGGTCGAGCAGCCACTTCAGCGGCTTCAAACCCAGCCCCGCCAGGCTGAGCGGGATGCACTCGCCGGTGGCAATGCCGCCGGCGTTGCCGTGCGAGGCGCGGTCGCCTTCGAAGTTGCGGTCGACGAGCGTCACGCCAAAGCCACGCCGCTGCGCTGACCAGGCACAGCACAAGCCGACGATGCCGGCCCCGACAACGATCAGATCAGCCACCTGGACCTGCTTTCACTTCAGCTGAAAGCCGTGGCGCAAGGGGTCGCGCTCGTTGACAAAAATGGTGTTGTGACCCGTCACGCGCGCCCAGCCTTCCACACTGGGCACGATGGCGTCAAATTTACCCACCCTTGTCGCCTGCAGCGCATGGCCGGTGAAACAGGTGCCGATGATGCTTTCGTGCACAAAAGCCTGGCCGACCTGCAAGCGGCCTTTGGCCACCAACTGCGCCAGCCGCGCCGACGTGCCGGTGCCGCAGGGCGAACGGTCGATGGCCTTGTCGCCATAAAACACCGCGTTGCGCCCGTGCGCGCCAGCAGCCTTGGGCGCGCCGGTCCACATCACATGCGACAGCCCCTTGATCTGCGTTTGTTCAGGGTGCACAAATGAGTACTTCTCGTTGGCTTTACGGCGCAGCTCGGGGCTCAGGCGCTGGATGTCTGATGGGCTCAACTGCGACAGGTCGGCATACCCCGGCTGGGCTTCGACGATGGCGTAAAAGTTGCCGCCATAAGCCACATCGAAACGCAGGCTGCCGATGCCGTCCAGTTCCACCGTCAGGTCTTGTGCATGCAGATAAGACGCCACGTTGGTCAACCGCACCGAGTCCACATAACCGCCGTTCAGTGCGCAGTGCGCCACCACCACCCCGGCGGGGGTGTCGAGCCGCAGCAAGCCGGTCTCACGCGGCTGCACCAGGCCGTTTTCGATCAAGAAAGTGACGCTGCCGATGGTGCCGTGGCCACACATCGCCAGGCAGCCGCTGACTTCAATGAACAGCAGGGCCACGTCACAGTCGGCACGTGTGGGCGGGTAGACGATGCTGCCCGACATCACGTCGTGGCCGCGCGGCTCGAACATCAGTGCGGTGCGCACCCAGTCGAGGTGCTGCTCGAAGTAGGCGCGGCGTTCGATCATGTTGTGGCCCACCAGCGCCGGCGCGCCGCCAGCCACCAGCCGCACCGGGTTGCCGCAGGTGTGGCCGTCGATGCAGAAGAAGGTGTGGTTCACTTTATTTCCTTCAGTAGCTCGCTACCTCAGCACGTCAAGCGCTTGGGCACTGGGATGTTACGTTCGCTTCCAGACCTTCAGCACGTCGCTGCGGATGCAGGCTGCTGCCAAGCCGGTTTGCCTCGCCAGGCGCCGAAGTTCACCCAATTTGAATGGGCTCGTGAAGCCCGCTGCGCCCACGGTGGCACTGGCCGTGGCTCAATTGGGACACATCATGAGCACACCAGGAGCCCACACGATGATCACCCTGCGCAAATCAGCCGACCGTGGTTATGCCGACCACGGCTGGCTCAAGAGTTTCCACAGCTTTTCCTTTGCCGACTATCACGACCCGGCCCACATGGGCGTGGGCAACCTGCGTGTCATCAACGAAGACCGCATCGCGCCCGGCACCGGCTTTGGCACCCACGGCCACCGTGACATGGAGATCGTCAGTTATGTGCTGGAAGGCGCGCTGGCGCACAAAGACAGCATGGGCAATGGCGACCGGGCCACCACCGGCGGCGCCGCAGGCCAGACAGCCCAGCCGGCGGCCGGCATCATCCGCCCCGGCGACGTGCAACGCATGAGCGCCGGCACTGGCGTGCAGCACAGCGAGTTCAACCACGCGGCCGACCAGAGCGCGCACTTCCTGCAAATCTGGCTGCTGCCCAGCCAGCGTGGCATTGCACCGGGCTACGAACAGAAGCACTTCGATGCCGCCAGCAAGCGTGGCCGTTTGGCGCTGGTGGCATCAAACGACGGCCGTGACGGTTCAGTCACCATCCATGCCGACGCGGCGCTGCGTGCCGGGCTTTTCAACGGCCCCGAGCGCGCCGAACTCGACATCAACCTTAAGCGCCTGACCTATGTGCACCTGGTGCGCGGCGCGCTGCGGGTGAACAACCACCACCTGAACAGCGGCGACGCCGTGACGCTGGCCCAGGAATCAAAACTCGTGCTCGACAGCGGTGCAGACGCTGAAGTGCTGGTGTTTGATTTGCAAGCCTGAATCATCTTTCAACAACCCTGAATGAGGAAACATCCATGAGCAACATCGTCATCGTGTATCACAGCGGCTACGGCCATACGGCCAAAGTGGCAGCCGCCGTGGCCGAAGGCAGCGGCGGCACGCTGCTGGCCATCGACGCCGAGGGCAACCTGCCTGAAGGGGGCTGGGAACAACTGGCGGCAGCCAGCACCATCGTGATGGGCTCGCCCACTTACATGGGCGGCCCGAGCTGGCAGTTCAAGAAGTTCGCCGACGCGTCCAGCAAACAGTGGTTCACGCTGGCCTGGAAAGACAAACTGGCCGCGGGCTTTACCAACAGCGCGACGCTGAACGGCGACAAGTTCTCCACCGTGCAGTACATGTTCACGCTGAGCCAGCAGCAAGGCATGTTGTGGGTGGGCATGGGCATGCATGCGCCCAATGGCAAGAAGGCCACGCGTGACGATGTCAACAACGTGGGCGGTTATGCAGGCTTGATGACGGCCACGCCATCAGACGCGTCAGCCGATGAAATGGTGCCCGGCGATATCGCCACTGCCAAGGCTTTTGGCCAGCGCGTGGCGGCGGTCACGGCGCGCCTGGCGAAATAGGCACTCGGCGCACCGGCCGGCAGGGGCGCCACGTTTCATGCTGCAGGGCAGCGCCCCGCAGCATGGAACACTTCCCCATTAAAGTCCCCGGCCATATGAAAACCATCACCACCGCGCTGTCAGTTCTGCCCTGGCCCGACTGGGTGGCGCTGGTGCTGTTTTTTGCCGGTTGGGCCGGCTACGCCACATGGGCCAAGCGGCGGTCGCCGCTGCGGCCTTCGGTGCTGGCCCTGACCAACCGCGAACGCATGCGCTGGATGCTGCAGGCCAGCCACCGCGAAAACCGCGTGTTCGACGGCGTGGTGGTGCAAAACCTGTCCACCAGCCCGTCATTTTTTGCCTCCACCACCATCCTCATCATCGGCGGCCTGCTGGCAGTGTTGTCGCGCACCGAACAGGCGAGTGAACTGGTACGCGAAATACCGTTTGCCGCCCGCACTTCACTGATCGTTTTTGACATGAAGGTGGTGCTGCTGACCGGCATCTTCGTGTACGCCTTTTTCCGCTTCACCTGGAGCCTGCGTCAGTACACTTTTGGTGCTTTGCTGGTGGCTGCCGCGCCCGACAGCAAAGCCTGGGTTTCAGAGCCGCAGCGCAACGCTTTTGCCAGCCGCGCCGGCCGCGTGATGGGCCTGGCCGCCGAGACCTTCAACGACGGGCTGCGCGCTTATTACATGGCCTTTGCCGCCACTGCCTGGTTCTTTTCGCCCTGGGCCTTCATGGCCGGCACCGCCGCCGTGGTCTACATCCTGTACCGGCGCGAATTTCACTCTGACGTGTTGGCGGTGCTGGCCGAAGACCCGGATTCAGCCAAGACCACCGGCTGAATTTCACCCGGCGCCGGGTCTTTCAACAGCGCCCAGGCCGCGAGCAGGCCGAAACCCACGTTGGCCAGTGCAATGACGCTGACCACGGCCATGCCGGCGCCACTGAGCGGCAGCGCACGCAGCGCCCAGCTGCACACCGACGACAGGATGTTGAAGACCACCATCTGCCAGAACAGCAGCCGCTGCGGCTGCCACAGACGGCGCCACTTCACCGCCGTCATTTCAAACCCTTCATGTCACGCGGCGCCCAAGCGCTGGCGGGCCAGCGCAGCCCCTTGCGCCAGCGCCACCAGCTTGGCCTGCGCCACTTCGCGGCTCATCGGCGCCAGGCCGCAGTTGGTGCAGGCAATCAGCCTTTCACGCGGCACAAACTGCAGCGCCCGGCCGATGGTGTCAGCCACTTCTTCGGGCGTTTCTATGGTGTCGCTGGCCACGTTGATGACGCCCACCATCACGTCTTTGCCTTTCAGCAGCGCCATCAGCTCGGGCGGCACTTGGGAGTGAATGCACTCCAGGCTGACCTGTTTGATGCTGCTGGTGGCCAGCGCCGGAAACACCTGTTCGTACTGCCGCCACTGTTCACCCAGCGTCTTTTTCCATTCGTTGTTGGCTTCTATGCCGTAGCCATAGCAGATGTGCACAGCCGTGGTGCAGGTCAGGCCCTGTGCGGCGCGCTCCAGCGCCTGCACACCCCAGGTGGCGGCTTCAGCCATGAAGACGTTGAAGGCCGGTTCGTCGAACTGCACGATGTCCACGCCGTCGGCCTGCAGCGCCAGCGCTTCCTGGTTCAAGAGCTCGGCGAAGGCCATCGCCAGCTTGACGCGGTCACCGTAATAACGGTCGGCCACGGTGTCCACAATGGTCATGGGCCCAGGCAGCGTGAACTTGATCTTGCGTTGGGTGTGGGCGCGCAGAAACTGCGCCTCGGCCGCATGCACGCGGCCTTTGAGCTTCAGCGCGGCCACCACCTGCGGCACCATGGCCTTGTAGCGGTTGTCGCGGATGCCCATCTCGACCTTGTGTTCGAAGTCGATGCCGTCCACCTGGGCCAGAAAGCCGTGCACAAAGTGCTGCCGGCTTTGTTCACCGTCGCCAATCACATCCAGGCCGGCGTCTTCCTGGGTCTTGATCCACAGCAGCGTGGCGTCCAGCTTGGCCTGCGCCAGTTCAGTGCCTTCAGATTTCCAGGCCGGCCAGAGTTTTTGTGTTTCGGCAAGCCAGGCGGGTTTGGGCAGGCTGCCGGCGATTGCGGTTTGAAACAGAGTGTGCATTTTTAGAGTTAGGTTCTAAGCCGGCTCGGCAGCCAACAGGCCGCGTTTGCGCAACAGGGGTTGTACGGTGGCCGCGCGACCACGAAAAGCTTGATAGGTGGCTTGAGGTTCAACGCTGTTGCCCGCGCTGTAAATGTGCTGCTTCAAGCGTGCCGCAACCGCCGGTGCGAAGGGGCTACCGGCTTCGACAAAAGCGTCGTAGCCATCGGCGTCCAGCACTTCGGCCCACAAATAAACGTAATAAGCGGCGGCGTAACCCGAGCTGGCAAACAGGTGCTGGAAGTGAACCAGCCGGTGGTTCAAACCCACCCCGTGCGGCAAGCCGTACTGGTGCAGCAGCTCGGCCTCAAAGGCGCACAGGTCGGCGGGCGGCTCGGCTTCCACGCGCGAATGCACCGCCATGTCCACCAGCGCACTGGCGGTGTAGCGCACGGTCTCGTAACCCTGCCCGAACTGGCGCGCGCGCTGCAGACGCTGCACCAGTTCGGCCGGTATCGGTGCCCCGGTTTGCCAGTGGCGGGCGTGGCGCTGCAGCACTTCGGGTTCGGTGATCCAGTGTTCGAAAATCTGCGACGGCAGCTCGACAAAGTCGCGCAGCACCTGCGTGCCCGACAGGCTTTCGTAAGTGACGTTCGACAGCAGGCCGTGCAGGCCATGGCCAAATTCGTGAAACAGCGTGCGTGCATCGTCCAGCGACAGCAGCGTCGGCGCACCGGGTGCGCCCTTGGCAAAGTTGTTGTTGTTCAGGATCACTGGCAACTGAGCCGGCAGGCCAGAAGCCACGTTGCGTGTTTGCCAACGCAGTGAACTCATCCAGGCGCCGCTGCGTTTGCTGGTACGCGCGAAGTTGTCTTGCAAAAAGATGCCGGTGACGGCACCGCTGGCATCGCTGACTTCATAAGCCACCACATCGGGGTGGTAAACGGGCAGGTCAGCACGGCGCTTGAAGTGCAGGCCAAACAGGCGCTGGGCACAATCAAAAGCGGCCTGCACCACGCTTTGCAGCGGGAAGTAGGGCTTGACCTCGGCGTCGTCTACCGCATACCGCTGGCGCTTGACCTGTTCGGCCCAGTAGCGCCAGTCCCAGGGCTCGATGCGTGCGCCGTTCACGCCGGCGGCGGCCATCGCGCTTTGCAGCTCGGCGCGTTCACGGTCGAGCGCGGCCAGTGCACGCGGCCAGACTTCGGACAGCAGGCCCTGCACCGCGCTGCGCGAACCGGCCATGGTGTCGGCCAGTGCGTGGTCGGCATAACAGGCGTGGCCCAGCAGCGCGGCTTGTTCCTGGCGCAGGCGCAGGATGCTGCGCGCCACCTCGCGGTTGTCATGTGCCCCCGCATGTTCACCGCGGCCGGTCCAGGCCCGCCAGGCTTGTTCACGCAGGTCGGCGCGCGTGGAGTGGGTCAAAAAAGGCACCACCAGCGAACGCGACAGCGTCACCACATGGCCCGTCAGGCCGCGGTCGGCAGCAGCCTGCGCAGCCACCTGACGCAGGTCGTCGGGCAGCCCGGCCAGCGCGGCTTCGTCA
>JAYUPP010000448.1:0-2732 GCA_043760045.1 Betaproteobacteria bacterium | reverse complement strand
GCTGCATTTCGACCCAACATGGCGGCGCCCACCAACAGGCCCAGGAGTGACCAGGGTGCGGCGCGCAGCACCCGGAGCAGCTGCGACAGGCGCATCACTGCGCGACACTGTTGATCTCGACGAGCAACCCGCGCGAGCCCACGGGCACTGGTAGCGAGATTCCTTGCAGGTCCCCAGGTTGAGCCACCGCTTGCCCGCCGCGCAAGATGCGAGCAGCCACCACCAGTTGCATCGACGGTGACAGCCGCAAGGTGGGCGTCGTGGCTGTGCTGTCGTCGAGTGTGAAGTCCAGCGGCAGTTCGCTGGCACGGCGTTTCAGCACCGCCACCGGCATGCGCGGGCCGTCGAGTACGCGGGCGACGATGAGTACCGTGTCCTCGGGCTGCACCCGCGCCTGCAGCGCCGCGCTCAGCACCACGCGGCCGCTGATCTGTGCGCCGCTGCGGGTGCTGAGTGCCGGGCTCTGGCCACGCAGTGTCTGCAGCTCGCCGCGCCAGGCAAACCAGGCGGCGGCTGCAGCCACCGCTACAAGTACCAAGAGCACCACCAGCGCCACCAGTGCCACTCTGCCGGTGAGCCTGGCTGAAAGGCGTTGGCGTCCGTTACCCGGGCGCATGCAGACGAACAGCGGGCCAGCGCCGCGTCAGGGCCGCCGGCACCAATAGCTGGGTGTGGTCATCGGTACCGCAACCAGCGTGCCCGAAGGCGTGGCACCGGCCGCCGTGTTGGTGGCGGCGTGGCAGCCTGCGCAGCGCAGGCCGGCAAAAGGTACGTGGTTGGCCGGGTGCGCGGCATCGGCCCGCGCGATGTCGCAAGTGAAGTAATTGAAGGTGATGCTGAAACCCGCCGACGCCGCAAAGTTGCCCGCCGCGTCCTGCACACGTGCGGTGTAAGTGGCCGAGCCAATGGGGTTGCCCGAATTCGGGGTGCCGGTGTGGTCGGGAATCGAGAACCCGGAGGCCACGCGCACCCGGTAGCAGTTGGTGCCGCAGTCGTTGGAAGGGCCTCCGAGCAGCGAGACCTGCACGCCATTGCGCAAGATAAGCAATGACTCACCGCTGCCCAGCGGCGCCGAGAGCTGAACCCGCAGCCCCGGGCTCGGTTCGTTGGTCTGGCCGCTGGCCGGGATCGTGAAGTTCACCGGCAGCTCAACCGACGCTGACGGGCGCGGCGTATTGGGCGCCACATAACTTTCGCCCACGGTGATGCTCAGTGTCTGGGTCGGCGCCACGGTGTCTACCGTCACCGAGTAGCTGCCGCTGGTGCTGCCATAAGCGGTGCCATTCTCGACACGCGCGGTGAAGGTGCGATCGCCCTGGGTCGTGATGCCGGCGTCGACGAAGCTCCAGGTCGTGCCCGATGGCGTCGCTGTGCCGATGGTGGCCGCTGCACCTGCGCGATAGACGCGGATCGACGCGCCTGCAGGCAGGCTCGCCGACAGCGTGCCGCGCACGGTGGGCGTCGTGTCGGCGATGCTGCCGCCGCTGGCCACCGCAGTGCCGTCGGCACGTGGCGCTGCCAGGCCGGCGCTGTACGCGACTTCGATCGTGCTCACAGCGGGCAGCGCTGCGATCACCGTCACGCTGGCGCTGCTGCTGCCGCCCCGGTTGCCGGCCAGGTCCAGCACCCGCACCGTGTAGGTGTAGGTGGCCGCCGCTAAGGGGGTCACTTCCTGCAGCGACCAGTTGGTACCGCCACTGATCGTGGCCGTGCGGGTGACGCTGCCGGCGCCGCCCGTGCGCACCAGCTCCACCGTCTCACCCGTGCCCAACACGGCATTCAGCGCGCCGACGATGCGCGGCGTGCTGTCGGTGGTGTTGTTGCCACCGACTGCGACGTTGAAATCGTCGAAGATGCCGCTGATGCTGGCCACTTGCGTCGGCACCGTCGCGTCGATGCTTGCAGAGGCGGTGGCGCTGGACTGGCCGAAGACGGCTGAGTTGCTGCCCAGCTCCACGCGGGCGCTGAAGGTGTAGTTGCCGTCCGGCAGCAAGGTGTTGACGAAGCTCCAGGCCTGGCCGCTGACGTTGGCCGTTCCCACGGCCGTGCCGTTGCGGAACGCGCGCACCACTTCACCGCTGTTCAAGGCCCGCTGCAGCGTGCCGATCAGGGTCGGGATATTGATGTTGATGAGGCCCACCGACCCCGTCACGCTGTTGGGCGTGATGCCGTTCACCGTGCTTAGCGTGACCGCCGCGCCGGGCAGCGGTACGGCTGTCGGGTCGATCGTCACGGCGCGCGTGGCACTGAAGGCCGCCGCGTTGCCCGCCGCGTCAAAGACCTGGGCCTGGTAGTTGTAGGTGCCCGCCGGCAGCAGCGAGGTTTCGGTGTACGACCAGGTGGTGCTCGTGGGCGTGAGCACGATGTCGGCGACTGCCCCGCTGCTGGCGAGCGTGCGGCGCAGGCGCAGCCTTTCGTCGCTGGCTAGCACCGCGCTCAGCGTGCCGGCGACGGCCGGGGTCTGGTCGGCCGTGGTGGCGCCTGCAGCCAGCGCGCCCACAAAGTCGTCGGAGATCTGCGTCACGCTGGCCACGTGCGTCGGCGCGATGCTGTCCACGCTGAACGCGTACGGGGTACTGGCACTGCCGATGACGGCGCCAGCCTCGACCCGCACGCTGTAGCTCACGGCGCCCTGTGGAGCACTGTCGGTGAAGCTCCAGCTGGTGCCGCTGACGGTGGCGGTGCCGGCGCTGCTGCCGTTGCGCAGCACGCGCAGGCTGTGGCCTGCGGGC